>USJM01000069.1 GCA_900555005.1 uncultured Lachnospiraceae bacterium
CCGACCTCCGCACTTGACCCGGAGCTGACCGGAGAGGTGCTGAAGGTCATCAAGTCTCTGGCGGATCTGCACATCGCGATGGTGATTGTCACGCATGAGATGAACTTTGCGCGCGAAATTTCAGACCACGTCATGTTCATGGACAAGGGCATCGTGGAGGTGGAGGGCAGCGCCGAGTCTGTTTTCAATACAGACAACGCGAGAATGCAGGCCTTCCTTGGAAAACTCAGGCACTGATGCAGCAGTGCTATGAAAATCAGACAGGGCACAGCGCCTGCGGCAGAAAAGACCGCAGGCGCTTTTTTTATGAAGACGACCGCTCATCATCGAATGCGGAGTCCGAGATGAAGGCGGCCGTGACAGTCTGCCCCTTGCAACCTTCTTGAGGATGTACTATAAGCCGTTTGATTGAGCACAATTAGTCTGCATGAACGAGCGCCATGTCCGAAGCAGGCTGGACGCATCATGGCGCAGACGGAAGAAAAGGGGAAAAGCATGGCAAAGATTGACATCATTTCAGGATTTCTCGGCGCAGGAAAGACCACGCTGATCAAGAAACTGATCAAGGAAGTGTTTGCGGGACAGAAGGTTGTCCTGATCGAAAACGAATTTGGCGAGATTGGCATCGATGGCGGGTTTCTGAAGGACGCAGGTATCGAGATTACGGAGATGAATTCGGGCTGCATCTGCTGCTCGCTGGTCGGCGATTTCGGAAGAGCCCTGAAGAAGGTTGTGGAGGAGTACCATCCGGATCATATTCTGATCGAACCGTCTGGTGTGGGCAAGCTTTCGGACGTCCGCCGGGCCATCGAGAAGGAAGCGGAGGAGTGCAGTCTCGAGATCGGCTCTCTGGTCACCGTTGCGGATGTAAAGAAGGTCCGTATGTATATGAAGAACTTCGGCGAGTTCTACAACAACCAGATTGAGAGCGCCGGGACGATCATTCTTTCCAGAACTCAGCTTGTCGACCAGAAGAAACTTGATGAGGCGATCGCGATGATCCGCGAGAAGAACCCGGACGCCACCATCATCACCACACCTTGGGATCAGCTCTCCGGGAAGACCATTCATGAAGCGATGGAGAAGTCTGTCTCGCTTGCGGATCAGCTGATGGCAGAGTATAAAGCGGCTCATCCGGATGAAGAAGTCGAGGATGACGACGACCACGATGAAGCGTGCTGCGGCCATGATCATGAGCATCATCATGATCACCATGATCACGACGACCACGATCATGATCATGATGAAGCGTGCTGCGGTCATGAGCACCACCACGACCATGACCATGACGGGGAATGCTGCGGCCATGAGCATCATCATCACCATCACCACGGCCATGATGCGGATGAGGTCTTCACGAGCTGGGGAAGAGAGACAGCGAAGAAGTATACGGATGACCAGATCCGCAGCATTCTGAAGACTTTGTCGGAGTCCGATGAGAACAGCTATGGCATCATTCTCCGCGCAAAGGGTATGGTTCCGAGAGCGGATGGCACCTGGATCAACTTCGACATGGTTCCGGAGGAGAGCGAGGTCCGCGACGGCGCTGCGGACTACACAGGCCGTCTGTGCGTCATCGGGTCGAAGCTGAATGAAGAGAAAATTGCGGAGCTGTTTGGCGTCTGAGGACGTCCTGTGAAGAAGCAGCAGAACACGAATCGAACATTGGAGTAAATGATATGCTGGAAGTACCCGTATATGTGATCACCGGTTTCCTGGAAAGCGGGAAAACGACATTTATCCGAGAAGTGCTTGCCAGTCCGGATTTCGCGGACGGCGAGCGGACCCTGCTTCTTCTCTGCGAGGAAGGCGAGGAGGAGTATGATGAGGAGGATCTGCGCAGACATAATATCTATATAGAGCGCGTTGAGAACGAGGCAGACCTGACGGCTGACTATATGGAGAGTCTCCAGAAGAAACATAAGCCTGAGCGCGTCTTCATCGAGTTCAACGGGACCTGGGACTCGATGAAGTTCTGTTCCTCGGACTGGGCGAAACGCTGGGAAATGGCGCAGGTGATCACGCTTGTAGACGGGTCAACGTTTGAGGTGTATCTCCAGAACATGCGCCAGATGATGAGCAACATCTTCATGTACACAGAACTCGTCATCTTCAACCGCTGCTCGCCGGATCAGGATCTTCAGAAATTCCGCAGAACCGTGAAAGCAGTCAACACACAGGCAGTCTGTTCCTTCGAGGATGCCGAGGGAGAGGTGATCGACATCGGGAAGGCGCAGCCTCCGTTCGACCTGTCGCAGGACCCGATTGTCATTCCGGACGAGGAGTTCGGGCTCTGGTATCTGGATGCGCTCGACAACCGCGAGCGCTATGACGGAAAGACGGTGGAGTTCAGGGGCAAGGTGATGATTCCGAGAAAGTTCCCGGAGAACGCGTTCATCCCGGGCAGAAACTGCATGACCTGCTGTGCCAATGACATCCGGTTCATGGGGTTCATCTGCCATTCAAAATATACGGACCGTCTGAAACAGAAGCAGTGGCTGGATGTGACAGCTCAGGTCCGCTACGAGTTTGTCCCGGAATACGAGGGGACAGGCCCTGTTCTGTATGCCCGTCATCTCAAGTCTGCGGAGCCGCCGGCTGAGGATACCGTTCTGTTCAACTGATTCCGAAGGGTGGCTGTTGGCACCGCAATCATAAAATAGTAAAATTCTGCCAAGCAGGCAGGTGATATGGAGAAGATCCGACTCACCTGCCTGCTTTTTTGATTGTCTGCATGACGATGAAGATCAGCAATGTGGCAGGATTATCCTATTATGTCAGAAAAGATAATGGCAGTATTGTACGAAAAAATATGAAAAATATGATAAATTTATATGAATAGTACAAACACCTTGACCATTAAAAATGGGAATGGTATATTAAATACAACAAATTACAGGACGCCGGAAACTTATATTTCGGCAAATACACAGGAGGCACAACGTTATGAGAAAAAAGGCACTTTCAGCAGTCGCCCTTGCCGCTGTCGGCGCAATGGCAGTCAGCTCTCTCGCAATGGCGGGAGATGTGGCGAACAAGGATAAGCCGCTGGTATGGTTTAACCGCCAGCCGTCCAACAGCTCCACCGGTGAGCTCGACAAGGATGCGCTGAATTTCAACGCCAGCACGTACTATGTCGGATTCGATGCGAACCAGGGTGCCGAGCTGCAGGGGCAGATGGTCGAAAAGTATATCGAAGACCACATTGATACCATCGACCAGAACGGTGACGGTACAATCGGTTATGTCCTCGCAATCGGCGACATCGGACACAACGATTCTATCGCCCGTACCAGAGGTGTCCGCAAGGCGCTCGGAACAGCTGTCGAGAAGGACGGCGCAGTCGATTCCAATCCGGTCGGAACCAACACCGACGGATCCGCGACAGATGTCCAGGATGGAAAGATCACTGTCAACGGCAAGGATTATGTCGTACGTGAGCTGGCTTCCCAGGAGATGAAGAACTCCGCTGGTGCTACATGGGATGCGGCAACCGCCGGCAATGCAATCTCCACCTGGTCTGCTTCCTTCGGCGATCAGATCGACGTTGTTGTATCGAACAACGATGGCATGGGCATGGCGATGTTCAACGGCTGGGCACAGGCCAACAACCGCCCGACCTTCGGCTATGACGCAAACAGCGACGCGGTCGCGGCAATCGCGGACGGTTACGGCGGAACCATTTCCCAGCACGCGGATGTCCAGGCTTACCTGACACTTCGTGTTCTCCGCAACCTGCTGGATGGAGTGGATGTCAACACCGGTATCACCACAGCCGACGCGAAGGGCAATGTCCTGACCGATCAGGACTGCAAGTATGTCGATGACGAGCGTTCCTACTACGCTCTGAACCTGGCTGTCACGGCTGACAACTACAAGGATTTCCTGGATTCCACGAAGATCAACGACGCAGTCTCCACACAGCTTGACGAGTCCACCTCTCCGAAGAAGAAGGTATGGCTTGACATCTACAACTCCGCTGATAACTTCCTTGGATCCACCTATGTCCCGCTGCTTCAGCAGTACGACAAGCTCCTGAACCTCGATGTCGAGTACATCCAGGGCGATGGACAGACAGAGTCCAACATCACGAACCGCCTGGCAGATCCGAGCGCTTATGACGCATTCGCAATCAACATGGTCAAGACGGACAACGCAGCTTCCTATACGGCTCTGCTTCAGTAAGAATAGGAGAACCTGACCAGATAACTGAACAGTCAGGCAGAAAACGGTCAGGAGTGAACGAAGAGGGAATTCCTAACGGGATTCCCTCTTTCATGTTATGCAGCAGGAACTGACAAGCACGGGAGGAGTAAAGAAGTGGCAGAAAAGAAAGAGGATATCATTCTGTCGATCCGTGATATGTCCAAGTCTTTCGGGCGAAACAGAGTTCTCGACCACATCAGCATGGATGTGAAAAGAGGCATCGTCATGGGGCTGATGGGAGAGAACGGAGCCGGGAAGTCTACTATGATGAAGTGTCTGTTCGGCATCTACCATATGGACGAGGGCGCCATCTATCTGGACGGAAAGCCGGTGAGCTTTTCCGGACCGAAGGATGCTCTGGAGAACGGGGTGGCGATGGTCCACCAGGAACTGAACCAGTGCCTGGAGCGTTCCGTGGTCGACAATCTGTTTCTCGGGAGGTACCCGGTGAACAACGGCGTGATCGATGAGGCGCGCATGAAGAAGGAAGCTGCGGATCTGTTCCGCAGACTTGGAATGACTGTGAATCTGACACAGCCGATGAGAAGGATGTCTGTCTCCCAGAGGCAGATGTGCGAGATTGCGAAGGCAATCTCCTATAATTCGAAAATAATTGTTCTGGACGAACCGACTTCCTCGCTGACAGAGCCGGAGGTCAGGAGGCTGTTTGCGATCATGAGGCAGCTTACCGCCCAGGGCATTTCCATCATTTATATCTCTCACAAGATGGATGAGATCTTCGAGATCTGCGATGAAGTCTCGGTTCTGAGGGACGGAAATCTGGTGATGTCAAAACCGGTCGGAGAGACATCGTTCAATGAGCTGATCGCGGCGATGGTCGGCCGCTCGCTCGAAAAACGGTTCCCGCCGGTGGACAATGAACCGGGCGACGTGATTCTCTCGGTACAGCATCTCTCCACAAAGTTTACGCCGTATCTCCAGGATATCTCCTTTGATGTCAGAGAGGGTGAGATCTTCGGACTATACGGACTGGTTGGCGCCGGCCGGACAGAGCTTCTCGAGACCATCTTCGGTGTCCGGACAAGAGCTTCCGGAAGAGTTTACTACAATGGGCAGCTGATGAACTTTGACAGTGCAAAGGAAGCGATGGAACATGGGTTTGCGCTGATCACGGAAGAGCGGAAGATGAACGGGATGTTCGCGAAGGGAGACCTGATCTTCAATACAACCATCACAAACCTTTCGAAGTACATGTCGGGGGCTGCGCTCTCGAATCCGAAGATGCGCCGGGCGACGGAGAACGAGATCCGCATCATGCACACCAAGTGCATGGGGCCGGACGATTCCATATCCGGTCTGTCCGGAGGAAACCAGCAGAAGGTCATCTTTGGAAAGTGGCTGGAAAGAGATCCGGTTGTCTTCATGATGGACGATCCGACGAGAGGCATCGATGTCGGTGCAAAGTACGAGATTTACCAGCTGATCATCGAGATGGCAAAGAGAGGCAAGACCATCCTCGTGGTCTCCTCCGAGATGCCTGAGATCCTCGGGATTACGAACAGAATCGGGGTTATGAGCAATGGACGGCTTGCCGGCATTGTGAATACAAAGGAGACGGACCAGGAAGAGCTTCTGAGGCTCAGTGCAAAGTATCTGTAATTGAGGAGAAAGAATATGGCTGAGAATACGAAAATTCTGTCCGCGGAGGATGCGGAGAAGCTGCTGCGGCCGATTGACGAGCATATCGGGGAGATTCAGAAGAAGATTGATGCCCTTCGCGTTGACGGTGCGGATAAGGTAGCGGAGCTGACCGACGAACTGAGAATGGCGAAGGAAAGCAAAACGCTGACGGCAGAGCAGAAGGAGAAGATCCGCAAAAAAGATGAGGCGCTGCTGTCAGAGGCAAAGAAGACGGAAGCGGCGAACAAGGCGCAGGTTGAAAAGCTGATCGCGGAGGGAGAAGCGTACCTGAAGGCACACTATAATACGGAGTATCTTGACAAAATCAAGGCATCCGGTGCAGGAGAGCGGGAGGCTGCCGCAGCAACCTATTCCAGGAAAGTGGAAGCCCTGAAGGCGGAGCATGAGAAGAGCCTCGCGGCGCTGAAGGGGAAACTGGCTTCGGCTTCCGGCGAAGAGAAGACAACGCTCCAGAAAGAGATCAAGGACGAGACCTACGTCTTCAAGAACCGGATGTTCGACGCGAAGATGGTCTACAGGAAGGACCTGCAGGCGGTCAAGGATCGCGAGCATGAAGCCTTCACACACGAATACCATCTGATTGACCTGCTCAGAAAGCGAAGTTTGCCTTCGCACAGCAGAGGGCACAGAGCAGGGAACTTTCCCGCTACACCTTCTCCTGGAAGCAGTTCTTCCTTAGAAACGGGCTGTATATTGTCATTGTCGCGGTCTTCATCGCGCTGGGCTTCATCACACCGGCAGTCAAGCATACGCAGCTGTTACGGCAACCAACATCCTGAACATCCTGCAGCAGGCATCGCCGCGTATGTTCCTTGCGCTTGGCGTTGCAGGACTGATCCTCCTGACAGGAACCGACCTTTCAATCGGCCGTATGATGGGTATGGGCATGGTGACCTGCACGATTATCATGCACAAGGGACCGAATACAGGGACGGTGTTTGGAAAAGCCTTTGATCTGTCCGGCATGCCGCTGGCCGGCCGCGCGATCTTTGCGCTTGTCCTGACAATTCTGTTCTGCGTCATCTTTACCTCGATCGCCGGCTTTTTCACCGCTCGGTTTAAGATGCATCCGTTCATCAGTACCATGGCAAACATGCTGATCATCTTCGGCCTCGTTACCTATGCAACGAAGGGTGTATCTTTCGGTGCAATTGAGAATGCGATCCCGAACGCTGTGATTCCGAAGATCAAGGGCTTCCCGACCATCATTCTCTGGGCAGTGGCAGCCATCGTCATCGTCTGGTTCATCTGGAACAAGACAAAGTTCGGCAAGTACCTGTATGCAGTCGGTGGAAACCCGGAGGCAGCGGCCGTATCAGGCATCTCTGTCTTCGCGGTCACACTCGGGCGTTCATGCTGGCCGGCGTTCTGTACGGCTTCGGTGCATGGCTGGAGTGCAACAGAATGATTGGTTCCGGCTCGGCGGCTTACGGGCAGGGCTGGGATATGGATGCCATCGCGGCCTGCGTCGTCGGAGGTGTCTCATTTACCGGTGGAATCGGTAAGATTTCCGGCGTTGTCGTCGGCGTGCTGATCTTCACGGCGCTGACCTACTCGCTGACCATTCTCGGCATTGACACGAACCTCCAGTTCGTATTTGAGGGAATTATCATTCTGGCGGCTGTCACGCTGGACTGCCTGAAGTATGTGCAGAAGAAGTAATTGAAGAGTTGATGGAAGAACTGGCTGTGTTCTGAGAGATCAGATGGATTCAAAAGGTGCCGCAGGGATAAAGCCCTGGGGCGCCTTTTGATACATGACCGAAAACAGTTGTCCGGGAGGGGAAAAAGCACTATACTTTGTTAAACAGTATGCTTGGGCATACGGGGAAACAACGGGTGAAATTCATGTAAGGAAAGGCAGGGAGCGGAATGAAGAGAGTAGGTCTGCTGACTTCCGGGGGCGATTGCCAGGCACTGAATGCGACCATGCGCGGCATCGTAAAGGCATTGTCCAACAACATTGACGAGCTGGAAGTATATGGGTTCATGAACGGCTACCAGGGCATGATTCACGGGGATTACCGGCTTCTGACAAGCAAGGATTTCTCTGGCATTCTGACAAAGGGCGGAACAATCCTTGGATCTTCCCGCACGCCCTTCAAGACGATCAATGACCCGGACGAGAACGGGCTGAACAAGGTTGAAGCGATGATGCAGAACTACTACAAGCTTCGCCTGGACTGCCTGTATGTCCTCGGGGGGAACGGGAGCCAGAAGACAGCGAATCTTCTGAGCGAGAAGGGACTCAATGTCATCCATCTGCCGAAGACCATTGACAATGATATCTGGGGAACTGACATGACGTTCGGGTTCTACAGCGCTGTCAATATCGCGACGGAGGCGATTGACTGCATCCACACGACGGCGGCCTCTCACAACCGTGTCTTTATCGTCGAGATCATGGGGCACAAGGTTGGCTGGCTGACGCTGTACGCCGGGATTGCCGGAGGTGCGGATGTCATCCTGATCCCGGAAATCCCGTACCGGATTGACAAGGTGATCGAGGCTATCAACAAGAGAACAAAGTCAGGCAAGGGATTCACGGTTCTGGCTGTCGCGGAAGGCGCGGTCTGCGCGGATGATCTGAAGCTTTCCAAGAAGGAATACAAGAAGAAGATGGAAAGCAACCACTATCCGTCTGTTGCCTATGAGCTGGCAGCC
>USJM01000070.1 GCA_900555005.1 uncultured Lachnospiraceae bacterium
AAAACAGGATGAGAAGAGGCGTCACAGAAATTGCGGTTGCCGCCAGTGTCGGCCCATACTTAATGGAGTGCGTTCCTACTAGAATTGCCAGCCCTGCAGAGAGCGTCCTGTTCTCCGCCGAGCTTGTCAGCATCATCGGATACAAGAGGTCATTCCAGTTGTTCATAAAATGAAAGATTCCGAGCGTGACAAAGGCAGGCTTGGACAAAGGCAGAGTGATGGTTCTGTAGATTCCGAATTCACTCATTCCATCGATTCTGGCTGCCTCGTCCAGGGAAGGCGGAATGTTGCGGAAAAAGGAGGTCAGCATGAAAATCCCATAGGCACTGGACGCTCTTGGAAGTACAAGACCGACAATGGTATTCAAAATCCCCATCCGGTACTCTTCCATGTAGAGCGGAATCATGATGACCTGAAATGGCACCATCATCGTGAGCAGGATGATGCTGAAAAGCATTTTCCTGCCTCTGAAGTGCATCCTTGAGAAGGCGTATGCCGCCAGCGAATCAACCCCAAGCGAAATCACCGTTACCAGACCCGCGAAGAGAACTGTGTTCACCAGCATCCGGAGCACCGGAATTGCCTTCATGACATATGCGTACTGTACCGTCACAAAACGGGACGGAAAAAAGTGCGGCGGCCATTTTATGACGTCAATGTCTGACTTGAAGGAAGACACATACAGCCAGACAAGTGGAAAAAGAACCAGTATCATAATCAGCACCAGAAGGATATCCCCCGGAAGCTGAGATTTTCTTTTTTTCATAGTTCATCGTCCTGTCCGAATGAATATCTGCGTGTGACCGCAGTCACAACCGCAATCAATAGGAAGAGATAGACGGCGATCGAGGAGGCATACCCCAGATTGAAGGGTGCCGTCTGAAATCCCCGGTCGTAGATATATCCGACCAGTGTCTCCGTCTTGTAGAGCGGTCCGCCCCCTGTCATGACATAGATCTGATCAAAAACCTGAAGGGCCGTGATCAGCGTTGTAACGAGACAGAATCCGATAGAATCCCGGATTCCAGGGATCGTCACGTAAAAAACTGCTGCCATCTGCCTGCGCCGTCGAGCTCCGCCGACTCATAGAGAGACGGCGAAACGCCGAGCGCCGCAGCAGACAAGATGGTAAGGGTATACCCGAACGATTTCCAGACAGACACGAAGATGACCGTCGGCATCGCCCATGTGGGACTTCCCAAAAGGTTTGGAAGCTGAATGCCAACTTTCGACAGCAGGTACGGAAGCATGCCGGAGTTCGGATCCAGAAGCATGGACCACACAATGCTGATGGCCGTCATGGAGCACACATAGGGCAGGTAGAACACCGAACGCAGAAACTTGTCAAAGCGCCGGTTCCTCATCATGAACATCAGGAGGAAAAGTGCCAGAAACACCTGAAGCGGCACCTCAAACAGGGTAAACACACAGGTATTCAGGGTTGCGTTCCATACCCGGCTGTCGTGAAAGGCCTTCCTGAAATTGTCCAGCCCTACAAAGCTTCCGCCTTTCATATAGATGTTAATGTCCGTCAGACTGATCCCGAAAGCACCGATCAGCGGAACAAAGACAAACACGGTGAGGATCGCAAGGGACGGCAGTAAAAAAAGGTATGCCTGTTTCTGGGAACGCCTGGTGCCTGTCTGTTTTCCGGAGCTCTTCGCCGGCCGTCGCCTTGCTGCTCCGCATTCAATCTGTCCTGCCGAAACCATCCTTTGTTCTGCCATCCCTCTTCCTCCTGCTGCGCACGCTCAAACATACACGCAGTCTGCGTGATTCTTCATGCGATCTGCTTCGGCGCTCAACATGCACACACTCTGCATGTTTCTTTGTGATTCAGCAGACTGCCGTTTGCCGGATCACTTTCCTGCAATCACCTGATCAAGCGCATCGGACGCTTCCTGCACACAGGCCTTCACATCCTGCCCTGCAAGAACCTTCTCCATCATCGGTTTCATCACATCGTTATCAATCTGGCTTCCGCTTGCCAGTCTCAGATGCCAGTCACGCCCGATCGTGGAAGCCTTCGAAACATCCGTCAGAATCTCATTCCCCTTGATATCCGGATCCTCCAGAAGTGTCTTGGACCACACCGGGAATCCGTTGACCATGGACCACTTCTTCAGCACCTCGTCAGAAAGCCAGTGCGCCATCCATTTGTAGACTGCAGCCCGCGTCTCGTCACTTGCACCCTTGGCCAGCATCCAGTCACATCCTCCTGCCGGAGCAAATGCACCTGCCGAGCCTGCCGGCAGCGCTGTAATGCCATAGTTGATCCCCAGCTGGTTCAGACCATTGATGTTCCAGGGTCCATTGATCTCCATTGCAAGCTGACCGGCCTGGAACATCGTGTCCGCCTCCGCCGCACCGAGGCTCTCCGGAGAAACCCCATCCTTCATCAGATTCTGCATCCATGTCAGTGTATCGATGTTCCCCTGAGAATTCAGCAGATTCTTCGTCCCATCCTCACTGATCACATCGCCTCCATTTGCCCAGAGGAACTCGACATAATTCAGATAATCTGTCGGAAATGCAATTCCGTACTGTTTCTTTGAGGCATCCGTGGTCTTCTTCGCCGCATCTGCGAGTTCATCCAATGTAGCCGGCGGGTTCTCGGGATCCAGCCCTGCTGCCTGAAACAGATCCTTGTTGTAGTACAGATACTGAAGGTTGTACTGCATCGGGACCCCGTACTGGCTGCCATCGATATAGGAATTCTGCAGGACACTGTCCGTAAAGTTCGATGAGTCGAGTCCGGTTGCTTTCCAGAAATCGTCGATCGGCTCGAGCATATCGTTATCCTTGTACTGCTGCATCAGCTCGATCCCGGCGAGGATAAAATCCGGCCCATTCCCGGTAGAGACGGCAGTCGGAAGCTTTGCCTGCAGCGTCTGGTAATCCATGATGTCGATATTGACTGTTACGTTGTCGGTGTTGGTCTTGTTATAGTCATCGACAATCTCACGAAGCACGTCTCCGTCTGACCCGGTGAAGTTGCACCAGAACGAGATCGTGATCGGATCCGAAGCTGCCGCTTCTGTCTCTGCTGCCATCGCCGGCATGCCGCCCAGCAGCATGGATGCCGTCATCGCCCCGGCAAGGACTGTACTGCAAATCTGTTTGTTCATACGCTTGTCTCCTTTGTGAAGTGTTTGTTGTGATATCGACGGTTTCTGTGTATGCGTACTCGCATACGCATATTTCCAAAATAGAATGCGTACTCGCGTACGCCTTATATACTTCTTATCACTTTGCCCGAATCATGTCAATAGTGATTCTATTTTATGGCATTATGCACAATTTTATGGCCCGAATTTTGTAACGTCAAACGAAACCGGAACGATCACGGAACACTTCACCCCGTCCGATGAAGCATTCCATGCCGTTCCGGCCGTATCTAACGCTAAGAATCTTCCAGGATTATTTCAGTCTTTACAGTCTTTATCTCCCCAGCTCAACCTCATGCATATACTGCACCGGCTTGTCATGAATGCGTTCACCATCCCTGACAAACCGGGTCGCGATGTAAAAGTGCTTCGGAGTCTCTCGGAACCATCTCTGCTTGCTGTTTCAGCTCTCTATTGCTCCAACCTGTACTTCCCCCGCAAGATTTACATAGTCTGAGTATACATCAAGGTTTTCTGTTATTTTCACAGTTGCCCCCGGTGTGAGTGACAAGGTCTGATGCCAAACGCCAGCCTTCAAGATGACCGGCCTGTCCAGAAGAAACAATTTCCAGTCTTCCGGATTGGAATGCTCTGCTACGAGCAGTAATGAGGTTCCCTCAATCGGTTCAAAGCTTTCCTGCGATGTCGGATGGCATTCGATCTTCCGAATAGAATGATTGCTGTATCGAAAACACGCCAGCCGCCATGGATGCGTCTGATCATTTGCAACAATATAGAAATTGGTTTGATCCTCCGCCGGAAATGCAATCACGGAGCCATACGGAGCAAAGGATTCCTCTGTAATCATCTCGATCGGTCTCATACTCTCCTCCTTCGTACGAAATCCTCCGGCACTTCACTCGCATGCCTTTATGTATAAAAGTGCATTCTGATGTGCCGGTTCCAGTTGAATCGTCTTGCGAAATGCTTCAGCTGCCTGATTCTTATCCCCGAGGCCAAGTCTTGCAAGTCCTATCAGATAGTAGCAGTGTGCCTTGTTCTTCTTTGTCATATCCTCGTCAAATATGGTGAAATCTGGCATGGATACTGCAAAGTAGTCCATCTTGAAGATGTCTCTCACATGCTTCTCTCCATAGTCCAGCAGCCGATAAAACCTCCGGTTTGCCTCTTTCTGATCCCCGAGTTTCTTATATGCAAGTCCCTGGTAAAGGATCATGTCAGCCGGCTGATCATAGTAATACATCATGCCGGCCGGCTCCATCGCCCCGAGCGTTGCCAGCCGGAAACACTTCTCTGCATCATCAGTCTCACCCAGTCCCTCGTAAGCCAGACCCAGGTGATAGTACAGATGGTTATCCTTTGTTCCCTCCAGTCTTCCTTCCCCAAGGTTCTGCGGATAACTCAAAGCTTCCAGTAAGTGATCCTTTGCTTCCTGGTAATCTCCTTTTGACAGAGCCGTTTTCGCCATCTCCAGTAATGAAATCTTGAACTGCGTAGTAATCTTTCCTTCTGCCCCTTCCCAGGTTCCGAATACGTGACGCGTAATCGCCTGATGGGCTTCATCATATCTGCCGTTCAGGTTCAGAACCGTTACATATTCCGTATAAAGGTCATCCCTCTTTTCTATTAATCCGATATGCTGTCGATATGCTTTCAAACGTACCTCTGCATTGACACCCATCAGTCTTCGAAGCTGATCCAGCTCCAGGAATACCCGCGCATCGGATGTGTCAAGTAAGAACGCCCGCTCGAGATACCCATATGCCTTATCCAGATCTTTTCTGCGGTTTGCATAGGCAATCGCCAGATTCCGAAGAACGGTTGGATATGTATCATCGAGTTCCTCTGACCGTTTCCACAGTGCAATTGCATCTTCATACTGCAGCTTGTCATACCAGAGACATCCGAGATAATACGGTGCCTTTGATCCATCAGGATGATTCTTAATCGCTGCTTCGAGTACCAGGATATCCTCCAGCTTGTTGGGGAAGCAGCAATACGGGGAGCATGCTTCCGCTTTCCTGATTGCCTCAACTGCTTCTTTCTCCTGTCCAAGCTTCACCAGATATGCTCCCTGGTAGTAGCATATCATCGGCTGATCTCCCGGGTATTCAGCAAGTACCTTCAGCGCCTCTCTATAGAATCCAGCCTCTGCAAAGTCACGCGCGGTTTGCAGGAAAGTCTCATGAAAATCTCGCGAATACATATGAATCCTATCAAGTTCAGCTTCATCCCCGTCATTGATCTCTGCACGAACAAATGCGGACACATAGTCAAATGAATCCAATTTCAGGTTCTGGTCAATAAATTCAAGTGCCTCCTCGTCCCGGCCAAGCTGATGCAGAACTTCCGCCTTCAATCCTCGGGCCTTGATATTGTGCGTATTCTTGACAAGTCCTTTCTCAACCTGCATAAGGGCCTCTTCGAACCTGCCCTTTCTGCAGGCTATGCAAGCCAGATAGTAGAAAGACATCTCCTGCTGCTCATTGCTCCAGGTTGCCTTGTAAAATGCATCGTAGGCCTCATCCATCCGTTCCTGATAAAACAGTGAAAGTCCCAGATCATAGTATGCCTCGCTGTTGTAAGGATTTGGATTAAGTTCTGTCAGCCGCCGGATTGCTTTCCGGAAATACGGTTCAGCAGCAGCAAACTTTCCTCTTCGCAGAAGAAGCAAGCCATAGGCACAATTGAGACGACTGTCATACTCATCCCGCCTCAACCCTTCCAGATAATATGGATCAGGCAAATATGTCGCATGACGATATTGTTCTATGTGCTGTCCGGTCAGGTACAACTCCTCGCAGCTCTGAATCTCCTTTGGGTCTTTCGCCGCCTTTGCCGGCTCTGCAAGCTTTGGAATTCCCTGGTCTTTCGGCTGATAAGCAACCAGCTCCTGTCCCTCTGCTTCGACACTGACACGTACCTTGTACGGGTTGTCAATCTCAACCGGCAACGTCTTTTCAAAAATATCAGTCGGAGAAAGTCTCGCACTTTCCCGCGCTAGCTCTTTCTCATTCTCCGTAACGACAATTGTCGCATTCGGATAAGACTGTGTCGCATAAACACAAATATAAAGCCCATCCCTTCGTGTTTCCATGTTGATGGCTGCATGAATTGTCGCATTTTTCACCTGACCGACTGCCTTGTAGGGCATAAAGTACTGGTGGAAGACTTTCTCCTCATAGGGCTTGAGCCATGTGAAGTCTGGTTGATTGTCACAGTACATACCGGTCATCAATTCAATATAGGGTCCATCCTCATCTGTCAGATTACGATCCCATGCCTTGCCAAAATCCCCACATCCCCAGGTCCACTGCTTCTTCCCTGGTGAGACATGATGGTCCGCTACATGAAGGAGGCCGGCCTGTTTTCCATAATCATATCCTCCGACGAAATCATAATCGGATTTTTCCGCCATATAAGAAGTCGGAACCGGAATATTTTTGTATCTTGAAATATCTACCCCTTCTGAGTAATCATGCTTGTAATATTCCCCTGTTGCAATCGGGAATCTTGAAACAGCTCGTTTTCCGTGGTCATAAACGCTATGCACATCCGGTGGAAAAATCGACTGTGTATGATCGTTGACTGCGACTGCCGGATTCGCCCACCACAGAAAGGTCTGCGGAAGCGGTGTGCGGTTATAAAGCTGTCCTCTGATCTCGATATAAGCACGATCCGGATACAGCGTGATCGCTGTAATCTCTTTCGTTCCATTGATCTGGTCAACGTCTCCCGTCAATACGGAAACACTCCCATCTTTGTTCTGGCGGATCCTGTGGTCAACCGGGCTGAAGGTCGTAGGGCGATGATGCTGCGGCCAGTTGAATTCAATGCCACCACTGATCCATGGCCCGCACAGACCTACCAGTGCTGGCTTGATCACATGGTTGTAGTAAACAAAATCATATCCATTTGTCTTGTCATATGCTCTCTGAATGCGTCCTCCCAGTTCCGGCAGAATCATCACACGGATATACTGGTTTTCCAGCCAGACTGCTCTGTATGGCTGGTCTGTTTTTGTGCGGCTGATTTCATTGATTGTCGGGTATGGATATATTTTTCCGGAACTTCCCTGATAAACACGTTTCTCAAGGAACATCGGGTTCCGATCCGGTGCCCCAATCTCATAGGTGGGGATGACAATCGTTTCTTCCCAGGCTCTTACTTCTTCCATGGTATGTTCTTCCTTTCGACATATATAAAATAATTGCTCTGTCATTGAAAGATGTTATCGATATATTATTTCTTATATTTCTTGTTTTCAATTTACATGGTTGCCAATTTATATGGATTAATTGCTCTGATACATGTATGTGATATACTGGCACTATGAATACTACGGGGAGGGAAAAATATGCTGTCCAATGAGCCGAAAGTCCAGCCTGGTTCCGACTATTATCTCTATACTGCTTCTCTCACAGCGCGGGAGCTGCTGCTATATCCCTCGATCGTGGGACACTTTACCTATGCACCCGGTTATTTAATTCACCGGCAGCATTTTGATAATTTTCTGGTTATGCTCATTGAGGACGGAATCTGTGACATCCTTCTTCATGGGAATCAGCCGATGACCGCACGTCGAGGCGACGTTGTCCTGATCGATTGTTATGCCGAGCATCAGTATGGGACACAAAAAGGGTTTTCCTGCCTCTGGATGCACTTTGACGGCAGGATGGCTCGAAGCTGGTATGAACACATCACCAGTCGTTTTGGAAATGTCATTCGCACACCATCAGGACAATCGGTCTCCTACCATCTTGGTCAGATCTACAGACTCTTCCAGAGCGGAAAGCCTGCCAAGGAACCTCGGATGTCCACAGAAATTGAGCTGATTCTGGCCGCCCTTCTGGACTGTGGACAGGCTGCGCAGTCTGAACAGGCTGGTGGCGTGCAGAATGCAATTGCCTATATCAGTGCTCATTTTTCAGAACCCCTGCAGCTTCAGACGCTTGCCGATCAGTGTTCCCTGAGCCCCTACTACTTCTCACGCCTCTTTTCAAAAGAAACCGGCATGACTCCCCACCAGTACATTCTTGAAACACGAATCGCTTCCGCGCGATATTATCTGTCCACAACAAACCTTTCCGTGAAAGAAATTGCTTATCTGACTGGTTTTACGGACGAGAGCAGTTTCTGCTCCACATTCCGGAAACGTGAAGGTGAAACACCCAGTTCCTATCGAAATTCTCAGAGTGCATCACATTGATCTATGAATGAAAGAGGCCGGGGGCCGCCGCCCCCCCCCCCCCCCCCCCCCCCCCCCCCC
>USJM01000071.1 GCA_900555005.1 uncultured Lachnospiraceae bacterium
CCGCGGCGGAGAAACTGCAGTCCGCAGGATACGGACGCTGTCTTCCAGGCCTACGCGCTGGCAAACCCGGCTGTGAGAGGCAGCGGCGGGGAGGCAGAAAAAAACAGACTCCGGGAGGAGAATGAAATGCTGCGCACCTCCATGGAGATGCTGAAGAATACGACAAGTTACAGGCTGGCAAGGAAGATCGCTGAGGCAGACCTCCCCGGCAGGGAGACACTGAAGCGGATTCTCAGAAAGAGGGTTTGAAATGAATCTGGGTAAGCTGAAAAATTATCTGAATCTTTTCAGTCTGCAGCAGGCAGCGGTAAGCATCAGAGACCGCTTCTTCGCACCGGAACATGAGGAGGTCCCCTACGAGCGGTGGCTGGAGCACACCCGGATTTCCTCCCGCGGATATGCGAAGATTTCGAAGGAGGTCTTTCATTTCCAGCCGACAATCGGTGTGTATGCCCATGCAGAGGGGAGAGACCGGGCAGCCTTTGTTCAGTCTCTGTCTCTGCAGACCTACCGGAATGTCCGGCCGCTGAAGGACTGCCCCGAGGCGGAGTATACCTTGTTCGCAGGTCCGGGCTGTACCCTGACACCGGATATGCTGTCCTCGTGCGTGAGGCTTCTGAATGAGGATAACAGCGGGTGTGTGGACCTCGTGTACTTTGACTCGGACTGCATCGATGCGGAGGGCAGAAAGACAAACCCGGCATTCCGTCCGGAATATGACCCGATCCTGCTGAGAAAGGTTAACTATATGGGCAATGTCTTTCTTGTCAGGACGGCCTTGTTCCGAAAGGTGTATGAGGAAATGGAGCGGGATTCGGGCGGAAAGGTCAGCCGGACAGCGACGGCACCCATGCGTTTCTGAAGCGTCTGTGCAGGGGGGAGCATGTCAGACCCGGGCAGGAAAGAAGCGGGGCTGTCCGTCATATTCCGAGAATCCTCTATCATGAGGTTCTGGAAGATGCGCGGAAGGTCAGTGTGGACAGACATATCCCATTGCTGAAGAAGGATCTGGAGCTTGTCTCCGTGATCATCCCCAACAAGGATCATGTCAGGGACCTGAAGCGCTGTATCGATTCTCTCCTGGAAGTCAACGCCTACCACAATCTGGAGATCATCATCGTTGAGAACAACAGCTCCTCTCCGGAGATTTTCCGGTACTATGAGGAGATTCAGAAGCGGGATGAGCGGATTCATGTGTATACCTATACAGGGAGTTTCAATTATTCCAGAATCAACAATTTCGGGGCATCAAAGGCTCATGGACGGTTTCTGCTGTTTCTGAACAATGATACCGTGATTCTGAAGCCGTCAAGCATCTGGTACCTGGCTTCTCATGCGGAAAGGCAGGATGTCGGTGCGGTCGGTGCTCTTCTGATCTATCCGGACCATACGGTTCAGCATGCCGGCGCCATCCTCGGGTACGGGGGAATCGCCGGGCATGCATATCAGGGAGAGGAGCTGGGAGAGCTGCCGGGGGAGTATCCGGAGCTTCTCTTCGAGCATACGCGCAATGTGTCGGCCGTTACCGGTGCCTGCATGCTGATGCGGCGGGAGGTTTATGAACAGGCCGGCGCTTTGATGAGGAGCTGGCGGTGACATTCAATGATGTGGATCTGTGCCTCAGACTCCGGAAGGAAGGGTACCGGATTCTCATCTGTCCGAATGCCGAGTTGATTCACAATGAGTCAGCGTCCAGGGGCGCGGAGGACAGCGAGGAGAAGGTCAGACGGTTCCACCGGGAAATCGGGATTTTTGTCAGACGGTGGGAAAAGGAGCTTGAAGCCGGTGATCCGTTCTACAACCCGAATCTGACGCTAACAGGGCGGACGTATACCTGCAAGGATCCGGTCCGTGAAGCCAGAGCGCCTTACCTGAAGTATCTGCGGATGGAGTAACCAGGGTGATGACAGGGAAAATACAAAAGGGACTTGTCTATCTGAAAAACAGAGGGGTCAGGGAATTCACCGCCAGGGCGGCAGAGAAGCTGGCGGATGCCCATTTTGACTATAACAGGTGGGTGCGCGCGCAGGAACCTTCGCCCCTGGAGATGGGGTATCAGAAAAATCTGAGAATGGGGAGCATGCCGAAAATCTGGGTGATGATCCTCCGGGCGGAGGGAGAACCGGTGAAGGGGACAGCCTTCCGCAGAACAGAAGAAACGCTCCGCCGGCAGACATATCTGAATGCGGAACTGTGTGATGCCCTGACAACCCAGGTGGGCGATGAGGATCTCATTGTTTTTGTGAGAGCCGGGGACCTGCTTCCACCCCATGCCCTGTTGAGCTCGCACATGCAGTCCGGGATGGCAGCAGCTGTGTGTACTCGGATGAGGACCGGTACAGGCTGGTGAAGGACGGAGAACGGGAGAAGCTTTCGCTGTCCCATCCGCTCTTCAAGCCGGATTTTGATCCGGATTATCTGAGGTCGGTCCCTTATATCGGCTCTCTTTTTGGTGTGAAGGCGGGGATCCTTCGCAGGGCTGCGCATATGCTGCGGGGGACTTCCGGAATGCCGGCGGAGGAACTGGCCGATCCGGCCGCCTGTTATGAAATGACGCTGCTCTGCACGGATCTTGCGCAGGAGCACGTGGCACACGTACCGAAGATTCTCTGCCACGCTGCCGGTCAGCAGCGGAAGGACGTTCGGGAGCAGGACGGAGTGATGATGCGGCGGCAGGAGCATCAGGCCAGGGATGAGGCGCTCATGCAGGTCCTTCAGCGTGACCTGAGCAGAAAAGGGAAAAAAGGCATCGTGGAGCGGGGAAGAGGGCCGGGCTGTTTTCATATCCGGTACCTGCATCCGGAAAGTCCGCTTGTCAGCCTGGTCATTCCAAACAAGGATCATGCCTCGATGCTGAAACGCTGTCTGGATTCAATCTGCAGCCTGACGACCTGGGAGAGACTGGAAATTATCATCGTCGAGAACAATTCAAGTGAGCCTGAGACTTTTTCGTTCTATGACACACGGAAGGGGGGGCTGTACAGGCAGCTGCCGGTCCGGGTTGTCCGGTACCGGGAGAAAGGGTTTCATTTTTCCGCGATCATCAACGAAGGAGTCCGGGAGGCCGCGGGCGACTATGTGGTTCTGATGAACAATGATGTGACGGTCAGGACACCGGACTGGATTGAGCGGCTGCTGTCTCAGTGCATGCGTGAGAAGGTCGGCGCAGTTGGCCCGAAGCTTCTGTATCCGGACGGAACGGTCCAGTCTGCCGGGATTGTCGTCGGAATCATGGGCTTTGCAGGCAGCATGATGGTTGGTGGGAAGAATGAGGATCCGGGCTATATGAACCGCGCCGTGTCCGTCAGCAGGATGAGTGCTGTGACGGCGGCCTGTATGATGGTCTCAAGGGAGGCATTCTGGCGTGCGGGGGGATTCTCGATGGAATTTCCGGTGGCCCTGAATGACGTGGATTTCTGCCTCCGGCTCGGTGAAGCCGGCTATCATGTTCTCTATGAACCGACTGCGGAGCTGTATCATCATGAGTCAGCCAGCCGGGGATATGAGAACAGCCGGGAGAAGTCAAGACGCTTTGAGAAAGAAAAGCGGCATTTCCGGAAAAAGTGGGAGAAGATTCTGAAGGAAGGAGACCCTCATTACAATCCGAATCTTTCTCTGAGAACGTGTCATTACGAGATCAATACCGGCGTGCCGAAATGGCTGATTTGCGGCTGAAGGCTCCGGATGCTATAATGAAAAATCAGCCACACGGAGGGCAGGGCGGCTTTGACGCACGGAATCCGGCAAAAAGAACGAAGAGACCAGAGGAGAAGGGGGATCATTCGGAACATGAAGAAAAACAAAGGACTTGAGGTGCCCATTCTGTGGTTCCTTGCGCTCCACCTGAGCCTGATTGTGAATTCGATACAGGGAGTGTTCTCCAAGCTGGCAGGCCGTGAAAGAACGCTGTCGCCCATGTGGATCCTTTTTTTCGGGCTGATGTTCGTTGCACTGTTCACGTTTGCCGTTGCCTGGCAGCAGGTGCTTAAGCACATGTCGCTGACCTTTGCCTTCACCAACAAGCCGATCACCATTATCTGGGGACTTGTGTGGGGGGTCCTGATCTTTCAGGAACGGGTGACCTGGAATATGGTTCTGGGTTCGGTCATCATCCTGGTCGGAATCATGGTCGGTGTCAGCGGCGGTCAGCCGCAGCAGAAGACCGGAAGCCCTGTGGCCGGAGGCGAAGCCGGAAAGGAGGAGCAGCAGTGATGTTTACAGGACTGTGGAAATACCTCCTGATCTGGATCATCTCCGTGTTTATTTCTTCCATCGCTCAGGTGATGCTCAAGCTTGAGGCAAACAAGACGCACAAAACCAGGCTTCAGGAATACCTGAATCCGATGGTGGCCGGCGCATACGGCATCTTTTTCGTGTCGGTCTTTCTGACCTACTATGCGCTGAAATATGTACCGCTGACCTACTCGCCGATTGTCGAGCCGCTCAGCTATATCTTTGTACCTGTGATCGGGGTGCTGCTTTTGCACGAAAAACTGTCTAAGCGCAGAATCCTGGGCATGCTGATCATGATCGCGGGGATCGCGGTTTTTTCATTTGGAGGCTGACATGATTGATTTCAACAGACCGCCCATTGTCGGGACGGAGCAGAAGTATTTTCAGGAGGCGCTGGAGAGCGGCAAGCTCTGCGGGGACGGGAACTTTACAAAGCAGGCTTCTGCCTGGCTGGAGAACAAGTTTCATGTCCGTTACTGTTATCTGACGACATCCTGCACAGCGGCTCTGGAGATGGGAAGCTGGCTGTGCAGTCTTGAACCTGGCGACGAGGTCATCATGCCGTCCTACACATTTGTGTCGACCGCAGATGCTTTTGTCCTGCGCGGGGCAAGGATTGTCTATGTCGACATCGATCCGAAGACCATGAACATGAACGCGGATCTGATTGAGGATGCCATTACGGACCGGACACGGGCGATTGTTCCGGTCCACTACGCGGGAGTTGCCTGTGACATGGACAAGATCATGGCGATCGCGAAGAAGCACAACCTGAAGGTGGTCGAGGATGCCGCGCAGGGCGTGAACGCCTACTACAGAGGAAAGGCACTCGGGACGATCGGGGACTATGGCTGCTACAGCTTTCATGAGACAAAGAATTATTCCATGGGAGAAGGCGGAGCGATTGTTTTCAACAATGAGGAAGACCGCGAACGTGCGGAGATTGTCCGGGAGAAGGGAACAAACCGGAGCAAGTTTTTCCGCGGGCAGATTGACAAGTACACATGGGTGGACTATGGCTCTTCGTATCTGCCGTCTGAGCTGAATGTCGCTTATCTCTGGGCTCAGCTGCAGGTATTTGACCAGATCCAGGAAAAACGGACGGCTATCTGGAATTATTACAATGAAACGCTGAAACCGCTTGCTGATGCAGGATATATCGAGCAGCCGTATATTCCGGACTACGCGCAGCATAATGCACATATGTACTATATCAAGGTAAAGGACCTGAATGTCAGGACGGACCTGATCCGGTACATGAAGGAGAAGGGTGTTCTGTGTGTATTCCACTATATCCCGCTCCATCTTTCGGAGGCAGGAAAGCGGTTCGGGCGGTTCTCTGGTGAGGATGTCTATACGACGAAGGAGTCCGAGCGGCTGATGCGCCTTCCGATGTTCTACAATCTGGAAGAGAAGGACATGGAGTATGCAGCAGACTGTCTGCTGAACTATCCAGGTTTTCACTAAGCGTTCAGCAGGAGACGGTTTCATGGATTCGATGCTTCGGAAGTTCAAACCCTATTACATCCGGAAAGCGTTCCGCTATCTGCGCCACTATGGACTGCATGACTTCGCTGTCAGGGTGCAGGAACGTCTGGCACCGGAGCATGTCCCGTATGGCCCGTGGTTTGAAAAGCGAAGGGCATCCGGGGAGGAACTCGCTGCGCAGAGAAGGGAAGCAGAGACATATCTGAGTTCCGGGAGGAAAGAGCAGGAGCCCTTTTTTTCGGTGATTGTGCCGGTCTACCGGACACCGGAGCGGTACCTTCAGGAGATGGCGCAGTCTGTGTGCAGCCAGTCCTTCCCTGATTTTGAGCTGATACTGGTGAATGCCAGTCCGGATGACCTGAGCTGTTCAGCGTCCCTGCGCGCGCTGGAGGAAAAGGACAGACGGGTGCGTGTCCTTCCGCTCTCTGAAAACCAGGGAATTGCGCAGAACACAAATGCCGGACTTTTCTCTGCGAGGGGGGAGTATGTCTGCTTTATGGATCATGATGACAGAATCGAGCCCGATGCGCTGTATCATGCCTGGAAAGCAATCGTTTCCGCCTGCGGGACCGGAAGAAAGAAACCGCTTCTGCTCTACACCGATGAGGACAAGATCCGGGATGACGGGAAGGGCGGGGAAGAGCATTTCCAGCCGCATTTCAAGCCTGACTTCAATCTGGACCTGCTTCGATCCAATAACTACATCTGCCACTTCCTGATTGTGAAGACGTCGATTGCCAGGGAAGCGGGCGGATTTGACAGCATGTATGACGGGGCTCAGGACTACGACTTCATTCTCAGGTGCACAGATCTGATTCGGGCACAATGCGATGCGGGTACGGGAGGGAAGTTCAGCCGGGGATCGTGCATATCCCGCGTGTTCTGTATGCATGGCGTGTCCATGAACAGTCGACAGCTGACAACCCGGAGAGCAAGTCCTATGCCTATGACGCCGGAAGACGAGCGCTTCTCGCACACCTTGAACGGTGCGGCGAGAAAGGGGACGTGGAAGTGAGCCCGGATTTCGGGTTCTACCGGGTCCGGTACCGGGAGGAGGAACATCCGCTGGTCTCCATCATCATCCCGAACCATGAACAGCGGGAGACGCTTCAGAAGTGCATTGACGCGATCCATGCCCACACAGACTACCGCCGCTATGAAGTGATCGTCGTTGAGAACAATTCTTCTTCCCGTGAAATTCTCTCCTACTATAAGAGCATTCAGGGGAAAGACCGTGTGCGCGTTGTCAGGTGGAAGGGTGCAGCGTTCAATTTCCCGGCTGTTTGCAGCAAAGGGGCAGATCAGGCACACGGAGACTACCTGGTCTTCATGAACAACGATGTGGAGGTGAAGGACGGCTGGCTGACGGAGCTTCTTTCGGTATGCGAGCGTCCGGGAGTCGGGGCTGCAGGTCCGAAGCTCTTTTATCCGGATGGGAAGATCCAGTCAGCCGGGATTGTGGTTGGAATCGGTCAGGTCGCCGGGAGCCTGTTTACAGGGATGAACGGCGCGTTTGGCGGCTATCTGCACAAGGCATCGCTCATGCAGGATCTGTCAGCTGTGACCGGCGCCCTGATGATGGTCCGTCGGGACGCTTTTGAACAGGTGGGCGGCTTCAGAAAGGAACTGGCGGTAGCCTTCAACGATGTGGATCTCTGTCTGAAGCTTCGGGAGAAGGGCTGTCTTGTCGTCTATGATCCGTTTGCGCAGGCCATTCACATGAATCGGTCTCAAGAGGCGACGAGTATACGAAGGAGAAGGCGGAGCGCTTCAGGAAAGAAGCTGCCTTCATGAAAGCGGCATGGCCGGATTATTACGAAAAGGGAGATCCCTACTATAATCCGAATCTGTCGCTGAAACGCTGGGATTATTCCCTGAGTGATGACTGATATGAATATTGTGACGGTCGTGATACCCAATTTCAACGGCATGAAGTATCTGGATGGCTGTCTGTCCTCCCTTCGGAAGCAGACGGAGCAGCGCTTCGAGACAATCCTGGTCGATAACGGATCAGAGGACGGGAGCGTGGAATATGTCCGAACGCAGTTTCCGGAGGTCCGCGTCCGGGCTTACCGGAAAAACACCGGTTTCTGTCATGCGTAAACGACGGGATCCTGCTGGCGAAGACGCCATATGTCTTTCTGCTAAACAATGACACGATCCTTGAGGAGGGCGCACTGGGAGCGCTTGTCAGGGTAATGGAGAGGGGCGGAAGCAGGGTCTTTTCATGCTGTTCAAAACTTGTCAGCCTGGCAGATCCTGGGAAAATGGATGATGCGGGCGATTATTTCTGCGCACTGGGCTGGGCTTTTGCGCGTGGAAAAGGCAAAAGCGCGGCGCGCTATGTTCGGCAGGAGGCGTGCTTCGCCTGCTGTGCGGCGGCAGCGCTGTACAGACGGGAGGTTTTCTCGCAGATCGGTCTTTTTGACGAGCGCCATTTTGCTTATCTGGAGGACATCGATGTCGGATGGCGGGCACGACTTGCCGGCTACACGATCTTTATGTGCCTGAGGCGGTTGTCCGGCATGCGGGAAGCGCGACGAGCGGCTCGCGCTCTAATGCCTTCCAGGGCGGAATT
>USJM01000072.1 GCA_900555005.1 uncultured Lachnospiraceae bacterium
CGGCCAGCAGCGCCCGGCAGGCCGGGGCAAAGGAAGTCCTGGTGCTGGAGAGAAGCAGCGAGCCGGGCGGCATTCTGATGCAGTGCATCCACAACGGATTCGGCCTTCATACATTTGGAGAAGAGCTGACAGGGCCGGAGTACGCGGACCGGTTCGTTCGAAGGGCAGAGGCGTCCGGCGTTCAGATCACGACGGGGACGATGGTGCTGGATGTTACGGATGACCACTTGATCACGGCGATGAACGAGAAGGACGGACTATTCCAGCTTCAGGCAGGCGCGATTGTGCTGGCGATGGGATGCCGGGAGCGCCCGAGAGGCGCGCTGAACATCCCGGGAACGCGTCCGGCAGGTATCTACACAGCCGGGACCGCACAGCGGCTGATCAACATCGAAGGCCTGATGCCGGGGAAGAAGGCGGTCATCCTGGGATCCGGGGATATCGGTCTGATCATGGCAAGGCGCATGACGCTTGAGGGCGCCAGTGTACAGGCGGTCGTGGAGCTGATGCCGTATTCCACCGGCCTTCGCCGCAATATTGTGCAGTGCTTGGATGACTTCGGCATCCCACTTCTTCTCTCGCACACCGTCATCCGGACCGAGGGCAGGGAGCGGCTTGAGGCGGTTACGGTCGCAGAGGTCGACGCGCAGAGAAAGCCGATTCCGGGAACGGAGATCCGGTATGAGTGTGACTGCCTCCTTCTTTCCTGCGGCCTTATTCCCGAAAATGAGCTTACACGCAAGGCCGGTGCGGCGATCAATCCCGTGACCGGCGGACCGGTTGTGGATGATACATTTGAGACAAGTATCCCGGGAATCTTTTCCTGCGGCAATGTGCTCCATGTTCACGACCTGGTCGACTATGTCTCAGAGGAAGCCGGGATAGCAGGAAGGCATGCGGCCATCTATGCCGAGCGCCATCCGGCTGCAGATGTTCATATCCAGCAGAGGGAGAGCAGCCTGAGCACCCGGGAGGCGGCTGGCCGGAAGGGGCGCGGCAGCAGCCGGATCGCCGAGAATGGCGTCCGTTATACGGTACCGGCCACGATCTACCCGGAGACGATGGATGAGAAGGTGACCATCCGCTTCCGGGTCGGGGCAGTATACCGGGATGTCTGGCTGAGCCTGTATCTGGATAAGGAACGGATTGTCCATCAGAAGAAACGGATTCTGACGCCCGGTGAGATGTGTCAGGCCACCGTGACAAGGGAGCAGCTCTCAAAAACAAAGGGACAGCATCAGCTGACTGTCAGGATTGAGCCGGAATATTGAAATCGGCGAATGATAATAGTCTTATCTGTTGATTTGATATAGAAGCAGGACCTGGTTTTTTTAAATTGGTATTGCCCAGATGCGGAGAAGAAAAAAAGAGCACTTCACGATATCCACAAGAGAAAGCATGATCTGATCGCATTTGAACGGGAGGCCGCGATGGAGAAGAAAGAACTGACATGCATCGGATGTCCGGTTGGATGTTCGATGATTGTGAAGATGGAAGGAGAAGAGATCGTCAGCGTCGAGGGCAACTCCTGCAGAATCGGAGAACGGTATGCGCGCTCCGAGGTGACGAATCCCGTCAGGACGCTGACAAGCACGGCGCTCATCACAGGCGGTGTCATACCGAGAGTTTCCGTCCGGACAACCCAGGCAGTACCAAAGGGGAAAATCGCGGACTGCATGAAGGAAATCGACAGACTGAGGCTTCAGGCGCCTGTCTCGATCGGCGACATCATTCTGAAGGACATCGCCGGAACCGGCGTGGACGTCATCGCAACGAAACATATTGATCGGTTATAACCTGAAATATACAACAATTTGACCGCTCTGACTTTTAAAGTCAGGGTGGTTTTTTAATGCATACATAGCCTTATTGAATAGAATAATTACCCATACATATTGACATAGTAAAACACATGTATTAACGTGCTTTAGAAGGTTAAAATAATATGAATTGACACTATAAAATACGCCTAATAGTTAATCTAAAAAATAACCTTCGAAGAATAATTAGCTAGGTAGATGTCTGGAAACATTGTTTTTCTCATTGTGCTTCTGAACATGCATCAATTCTCTGATCAGGGAGTTTAATGGCGTATTGAGAGAGCAATTCAAGAAGGACGGAGGAAGATGAAACGTAAACCAAAAAGTATCTGTAGTTCAGCTATGGCAGTGTTGTTGAGTTGCCTGATGCTTGTCACGGGAATGCCGGTCAATGCCAGTGCTGATGAGTCAGTTCCTGTTCAGCAGACAGAAACCTCCGAGGAAGCAGTATCAGAATCTCAGAGCCCGTATGTACAAAAACCAGTTGATACTCAGCAAACAGAAGAAAAGTCTGCAATGGACAGTCCGGATTCAGAAAAAACAGAGGCGGAGAGTGTGGCTTCAGGAGAGGTGTCTGATGAAACCGCTGATTCAAAAAGTACACAGAATGCTGTTTCTCCTGCAGAGTCAGAGTCAGAAGTCTCGCAGACAACCGAGCAGGCCGATCAGAAGGAAACGCCGGTGAAAGAAGAGTCGGCTGTGAGGGACAAGTCATCGGAAGAGAGCATCGAAAAAGCAAGCCATGAGCAGTCAGACGCGAAAAGCGATCTCTCGATGCCTGCGATTGATGTAACGAAGATGACTATAAATCAGATAACGGTAACTGTACATGCCGCAGCAGGGATTTTTCCGGATGGTACTTCTGTCAGAATTACGCCGGTGTCTGCTGACACAGCAATTCAGGCAGCAGAGCCATTGTTTGAAGGGCATGTTGTTGATGCAGCGGCTGTTGACATTTCATTCATTGGTCCGAGTGGGGTGGAGATCGAGCCAGCTGATGGAAAGCAAGTTCAGATCGGGCTGCATGCAGAAAACGCAGTTGATGGGGACAGCCATGAAGTTATTCACATAACGGATGATGGTACAGCAGAAACGGTGGATTCAGTCAACCGTGTTACCGGTGCTTCCGCACAATTCTCGGCAGGCAGTTTTTCAGTGTATGCTATTGTTGGAACCGGTGAAGCCAACATCCCTACGGAAACCTATGAATTCTATAACTCAGATGGAAAGCTGGTTTCGTCGCAGACGGTAAAAAAAGGCGATACCCTTCTTGAACCGAAAGTACCAGAAACTCTGAACGGGAAAGTCTTTTCCGGGTGGAAAGACAGTTCGAATAATACCTTCGATGGCTTTGGAGTAATAGGAAACGTTGCTCAGGACGGTGCAAAGATACAGCTGCACGCCAACTATCAGACGCGATCTATCTTTACTATTATGATCAGTATGACAACCTGATCAAAAGTCAGCCAGTGACACCGAATTCCACGGTAACCATTGTCGCAGATACGCCGTTAGTACAGGTACAGCCGCTTACTGAGTGTCAGGATGGATGGAGTACGGTACAGGGAGGCACAGTAGATGTGTCAGGATCCTTTACCGTTGGAATGGAATCCGTAAAGCTCTATCCGATTCTGAAGGAAGGCTACTGGGTTGATTTCCAGACCAACAGCGAATCCTCTATTGCAAGACAATTTATCTCCAGAAATGCAGAAGGAACGGACAGGCAGGTAAAGAAGCCGGAAATAAATCCGGTAAAGCAGGGGTATGTTTTTGATCAATGGTATGCAGACCAGGATCTGAGCAAACCGTATGATTTTACACAAGAAGTGACGAAGCCTCTCACCTTGTATGCGGGATACAAACCTGCCTCCGACACCGAATATACGGTCAGATACTGGATTGAATATCAGAAGGAACCCGGAACTGGAGTGGGAGACGGCACATGGGACTATAAATTCCTGGCAGTTGAAAGCAGGAAGGGAGTTACCGGCGAGGCAGCAACATTTAATGAAAACTTGATTTTCACGGAACCTTATGGGTTGTCTGCCCAGGCATATGAGATAAACAATGAGAAAACAATTACTCATGAAATAGCACCGGATGGTTCAACAGTTTTTGACGTGTATTATCAATGTAAAAAATATGACCTGTCGATAGTGATTCCCTTAGCGAACGGAAAATCTACCAAATTAAGCTATGAACAGGTGAAATATTCATCCAGCCTTGCCAATTTCTGGAACGAAGTTTTCTCTAATAGGCGTGAGGATGAACTGTTTGATGGAAGTCACAGGTTCTTCTATTATTTACCAAGTGGTGGTGTTGAATTTGTGGAGAATGCTTCGCAATTAAGCTCCATGCCCAGTAAAAATGCTGCATTGTTTATTCAGGGACTTGGAAAATCCAATTCTTATTATAAATTTTTCCTTGAAACACTGCATGGAAAGGCACCTGATGGAAAAACTACAGCTTTGAATCAATCGATCAGAGCAGATGGAGACACGAGAACATATTATCTGCAAGTCGATGGATATTTTACCAGCGGTACGTTTGGTTGTATTGATGTTACCACCTCTGATTTTACCGGTTTTACTCCTATAATGGAGCATTCAGATGGACATTATGCTTTATTAAAAAGTGGAAACGGTGCAAGGGTGTGGTTTAGATATCCCAGCAAAAATCTCCACCTTGCAATGAACGCAGACGGCACGCAACACATGTATAACGGGCCGGACAATCCGATTCGGATTTATTATAAACGAAACAATTATCCGCTGATTTTTCACACAGGAGGCGGCCCTAAAGTGGAAGATCAGAATGTTTTGTATGAGGATTCTCTGAGCCAGTTCAATCCATCAGCGTACATTGCGAATCAGACGACCATTAAGCAGGGAAACGAGGAGTTTGTATTTGCCGGCTGGTATACGGATTCCGAATATACAAAACCATTTGATTTCAATTCGACAATGCCGGCGTATGAACTGGATCTGTATGCAAAGTGGGTTCCAAAAACGTATACGGTTACGTTTGATACGGGGAAGGGCTCATCTGTCGAAAAAATTACAAATGTCCGGTATGGTGCGACTGTTGCAAAACCGGAGGAACCGACATATGAAGGACATATCTTCCTTGGATGGACACTAGGAGGCAGGCCGTACAGCTTTGAGTCCGGCGTGACTGAAAACATTGTTCTGAAAGCAGAGTGGAGAAGCATTGATGCATGGTGTGTGCAGTATGATCTGAACGGTGGCAGTGGTGCATGTCCTTTCGATGACGAGAAATATTACGAGAATGCCGGTGTAACGGTTGCCCCGGCAGATGATATTACGGCTCCGGTGGGAATGGTTTTCCTAGGCTGGAAATCCAGTGGTGATGGCAGACTGTACTACCCGAATGCATCTGCACCTATGGCATTTGGCGGGATGACATTTACGGCACAGTGGGGGATAGAAGAAAAGACAACAAAGCTGACCTATGATTTCAATTTTGAACAGTTTGGTATTCACGTGGATGGCAAGACATATGAGACAGTGTTTGCGTTGAAGAACAATAGCAAAATCACTCTGGCAGACATCAGCTCATTGTGTGCAGTACCGGCAGGATACAAATTCAAAGGCTGGTATCTTGACAAGAGCTGTGAAACAGAACCCTTGCAAAAGGTTTTGGTTGATCGTCTTCAGGAGAATGGCAACCGGGTTTACGCAAAATGGATCAAAGTTTATTCTGTTACGTATAAGGATGGTGCAGGCGGAAGCCTTTTCAAAGATCAAACCTACACAATGGAAAATGGACAGAAGACGCCTGATTTCAATGGAACACCCAAGAGAGATGGCTATGCCTTCAAGGGGTGGTCTCCGAAGATCAGTGACACAGTCAATTGTGATGTGATCTATACGGCGAAGTGGGAGAAGATTGGACAGACACAAGGCACAGAGGCATCTGAACCGGAGAAGGCATCTACAACTCCTTCAACGAGCGTACAGAAAACTTCCAGTTCGCCAAAGACAGGAGATGATACAAATCTGATTATATATAATCTGGCAATGGCAGTAGGACTTGTCTTGATCATAGCAATTCTGCTTCTCAGGAAAAAACACGGGTATAAAAACAGCTGAGAATGAGGAAACCGAAGATTTTTAGAATCAGAGTCAGGATTTAGAACGACCGCTCTGGCTTTCAGGCCAGGGCGATCGTTTTATTATCGGATAAACTGATCGATGGCTTTATTGACTTTCTCGATCGATTCCTTGTCCTGCTCCTCCACAGCCTCCACGATGCAGTGCTCCAGATGTTCTTTCAGGAGCGCCTTGCCGGCGTTGTTGATCTCTGCCCTCACGGCAGCCAGCTGGATCAGAACATCCGAGCAGTCCTGTCCGCTTTCGATCATCCGCTTCACGGCTTCCAGGTGCCCGATCGATCTCGAGAGGCGGTTTACAATCTTCCGCATCTCGGCTGGAGAGTGGGTGTGGGAGTGAGAGTGCTCATGTGTATGACTGGAGGCGGTATCCGGCGTGCCGCTTCCATGACTGTGTGTATGCAATTCGCCATCGGAATGGTTGTGTGGTGCGGTATTCAGTGATTCTTCTGACACGAAGAAACTCCTTTCAGTATGGTTTTGTCCGGTTCTCCGCAGCGTTCCAGGGCTTTCCGGCGGATTTCCGCAACTGGTAAGCCAAACTGTTTCGCTGCTGCTGCGATTGGGTCGTATTCCGGCTTCAGCCGCACCGCTCCGTACCCTTCCGATTTTTTAACGGGGATGACGGTGGATCTTTGGCTGCCTTCATGCACCGGTCTTCCGAAGTCCGCTTCTGAGAGCGTGACCGTTTCAAAACCGGATTTCATGATGTAGCGCTGGCAGATCTTTTCCCGGATACCAAGTGTTGTCGTATACGCGAAAAACGCTTTGATGACAGAAGCTTTCTGTTCTCTGTGGCAGAGGGCGCTCAGGATGACGCCCGGTCTGCTTTTTTTCATGCCGGCCGGGGTTGTGAATACATCGAGGGCGCCGGCTTCAAAAAGCCGGTCCACCGCGAAGGACAGATCCTCCGGTGTCATGTCATCGAGATTGCAGGACAGTTCGGATATCTCGTCGCGGGCGCCGTCCAACTTGTCTTCTTCGCTCGCTGTCTGCCCGAGCAGCGCACGAACACAGTTCGCCCGGCTGAAGTCCTTCTTTCCCATACCGTAGCCGATGCCATCGAGGGTCATTTCCGGCATCGTTCCGAATGCATCTGCGAAAAAGCCGGTCAGTGCGGCGCCTGTCGGGGTCAGAAGCTCACCGTCCTCTGTCCCGGCGAGGCAGGGAATCTGCATCTTTTTCAGAATATAAGCAGTGGCCGGCGCCGGCACCGGGAGCAGGCCATGGGCGCATCGCACGGTGCCGGTGCCTGTCGCTGCCGGGGAGGCGATCACCTTGTCCGGACGGATCATCCGCATCAGAAGGCAGACAGAGACAATATCGGCAATCGCATCCTTCTCTCCAACCTCATGAAAATGAATCTGCTCTACCTCCACGCCGTGCGCGTGGCTTTCAGCCTCCGCCAGCAGGCGGTAGACCTGCTGCGCATCTGTTTTCACAGTATCCGGGAGGTTCAGGTTCCAGATGGCCTCGTGAATCTCAGCCAGGGCATGGTGATGATGTGCATGATCATGATCAGGTACATGATCGTGTACATGTTCGGTGTTATGAGCACATGCGTAGGAATGGGCATCCTCCTCCTCGCTGCCATCCACGAGGACTGTCATATGCGTTCCGGTGATGCCGCACTTCTCCGAGCGTTCAGCCTGAACTGACACCCCGTCAAGTCCGAGATGGTTCATCGCAGACAGATATTCCGCCCGCTCTTTTACGGAGAGCAGTTCAAAAAGCGCCGCGGAGAGCATATCGCCTGCGGCGCCCATTCCAAGGTCAAGATAGAGAACTTTCATTGCTCTGCCTCCCCGTATCCTTTGAGGTGATTGATCATGCTTGCAAAATAGGCTGCGCCAAAGCCATTGTCGATGTTCTCGACACACATTCCGCTGGCGCAGCAGTTCAGCATGGAGAGCAGCGCTGAGACACCATGGAAGGAGGTGCCATATCCGACGCTGGTCGGAACCGCGATGACCGGACAGTCCGCAAGCCCTGCCACGACAGCCGGAAGAGCCCCTTCCATCCCCGCAATCGTGATGATAACGGTTGCGTCCATGATCTCCGGAAGGTGCGCAAGCAGCCGGTGAAGACCCGCGACACCGGCATCGTAGATGCGGACAACCTCATTACCAAGTGCCTCGGCTGTGACGGCAGCCTCCTCGGCAACCGGGACGTCGGAGGTCCCGGCTGTCATGACCAGAATCCGGCCGATTCCGTCAGGCTTCG
>USJM01000073.1 GCA_900555005.1 uncultured Lachnospiraceae bacterium
GGTGCGGAGCACGCGATGATGAGCGGAGTCGCCGTATCGGGATACGTTTTGTATTTTGAGCCAGACATCATGAATATATTACAAAACATATTGACATACTCATATATTGTGCGTAGAATACAGTCTAATCAATAAAAACATATAAAACATACCAACGAAGTATATATTAAAGAGGAGGGCTTTGTCATGAGAGGAAAAAGGGTTTTCGTCGGTCTGACCGCAGCAGCTGCTTTGACGGCGATCATATCGGGAAGTGCATATGCATATGATACTGTAAAGGACGGTGTGCTGACGGTGGGTGTAGAGGGGACATATCCGCCGATCACCTATCATGATGACAGCGGGGAGCTGACCGGATTCGATGTTGATGTGGCAAAGGCCATTGGCGAAAAGCTGGGGCTGAAGGTACAATTCGTGGAATCGGAGTGGGATTCTCTTCTGGCCTCCATTGATTCAGGACGGATTGACACTGTGATCAACGCAGTGTCGGTGACAGATGAACGGAAGAAAAAGTATGACTTTACCGATCCGTATGTTTCCCTTTATCGCCATGTCATCGTAAAGGGCGATAATGATTCGATCAAGTCACTGGACGACCTGAAGGGTAAGAAGGTGGCTGAGAATATTACGACGGAATATGCTGATCAGCTGGAAGCGCTTGGAGCGACGATTGTACCGATCGATACCATGCAGCAGGCTTTTGATCTGATCACCAGCGGAAGGGCAGACTTCACTTTGCTGGAGGATGTTCAGTTCGGACCTTATATGAAGGAACACCCGGATGCAGATCTGAAAATCGCATTTACGATTGACGGGAATAAGGATGATGTAGACCAGTTTGCGATTCCGACAAAGAAGGGAACCGATCTGAATGAAGCGATCAATGGCGCACTCAATACACTGAAAAAAGACGGGGAGCTTGGAAAGCTTTCAGAGAAGTATTTTGATGCGGATGTCATAGACTACGATTCAATCGGGGGAAAGAAGGAGGCTTCCGGGTCTGGTACAGAAGCAGAAACGGAGGGCGCTTCGGAAGCAGACACAGAGGGTTCGACCGCGGCGGAGTAAGAGTCCTTTGTACAAGAGAAGGATCAGACAACATGAGCGGCAGACGGGACTGCCGATGAGGCAGTCGGACAGGATGACCAGATACAGAGGGTGATGACGATGGGAAGAATATCACAGATTAATCCGGAAACAGCGCCGGCGGAAGTGAAGGCGGCGATCTGGAAGCATATTGCGGAAGGACGGAAGATTACAAATGAAAAAAGAACGCTTCTTCACAATGTGAATGCGTTTAACGCGGTGGAGGTTGCCTCCTATGCGCTTGATGATGACCTGCAGAAACTGATTGGAAAGCTGGACGGGGATCTGTTTGAATATGCGGTATCGGTTTCAAATGACTGCCTGGTCTGCACAACATACTTCAGCAGGCTGCTCCGGGAGGAGCATGGCATCGATCCGAAGCATTTTCACCTGACGCACAGACAGGAAATGCTGATGAACTTCGGGAAAAAGGTCGGACATGCGCCGAAGGAAATCACGGATGAAGAGTTCTTCGCGCTGAAGGATGAGTTCCTGAAAAATGGCGGAAAAGACGGGGAACCGGTGGATGAGGAGAAGGCAGAAGAGATTATGGTTGTCCTCACAGCCATGGGCGTCATGATGGTTGCGAACAACTATGTCAATGACATCCTGAAGGTTGATTTGTGAGAAGCAGGAGACTGGTATGAGTGATCGCTTGATCAAGATTCTGATTGATTCCTTTCCGAAAATTCTGATCCCGGGTCTTCGTATGACGATCCCGTTGACACTGGCATCCTTTGCCGTGGGATTTGCCATTGCGCTGGCGCTGGCATTGATTCAGGTTGCGAAGGTTCCGGTTTTAAACCAGATCGCAAAGATATACATCTGGATCTTTCGTGGGACTCCTCTTCTTGTGCAGCTGTTTATCATTTTCTTCGGACTGCCGGGCCTGGGCGTGATGCTGGACGCATTCCCGGCAGCAGTGATTGCATTCGGAATGAATCTTGGCGCCTATAACGCGGAGGTTCTGAGGTCTGCAATTCAGGCAGTTCCGGCAGGGCAGAGCGAGGCGGCGGCTCTGGTCGGAATGACATACCCCCAGATAATGATCCATGTGGTACTGCCGCAGGCGTTCCCCATTGCCTTCCCGCCGCTCTTCAATTCCCTGATCGGTCTTGTGAAGGACACGTCACTCGCTTCAAGCATCACGGTCATAGAACTCTTTACGGCTGCCCAGCAGATAGCGGCCAGGACATTTGAACCCTTCGCCCTGTACTGTGAGGCAGCAGTGATTTATTTGATCTTCTGCACCGTTCTGACAGGGCTTCAGGGATGGCTGGAGAAGAAGCTGGTGTGGAAGACGCCGGAGGAAAAAATGGTTGGCGCGCCGGTGGCAGACTGATGGAAGGAATGGCGGAAGGATGCTGGAAGTAAAAAATCTATACAAGTCCTTTGGTTCCAACCAGGTACTGAAGGGCATTGACATCAAGGTCGACCGAGGGGAGGTCGTGGCAGTTCTGGGATCTTCCGGATCGGGAAAGACGACGATGCTCCGCTGTACAAGCTTTCTGGAAAAAGCGGATTCCGGGGAAATGATTTTTGACGGAAGCCATTATGAGATGGAGAAGATTGGACGCAGAGAAATCCATCAGCTCCGTATGCACATGGGGTTCGTCTTTCAGTCTTTCAACCTGTTTGCGAATCGAACTGCGCTTGGAAATGTTATGAGCGGGCTCTCGATTGCCCGGAAGGTTCCCAAAAGCGATGCGGAGAAGATCGCCAGGGAGGTGCTTTCAAGGGTTGGAATGCTAAATCGGGCGGATTATTATCCGGCGCAGCTTTCAGGCGGACAGCAGCAGCGGGTTGCAATTGCAAGGGCAATTGCAACCAATCCAGTCGTGGTCCTGTTTGATGAACCAACCAGCGCCCTCGACCCGGAACTGACAGGAGAAGTTCTGGATGTCATGAAAAGGCTTGCTGAGGATGGGATGACGATGGTCGTTGTCACCCATGAGATGCAGTTTGCGCAGGAAGTGGCCGATCGGGCGTGTTCATGGATAAAGGTGTTGTCGTGGAGGAAGCTCCGGCGAAACAATTTTTTTCCGCACCGAAACAGGAGAGAACACTCCAGTTCCTGCGGAGAACGCTGAGAGATTACACGTATAATATCTGATGACTTCAGGCATGAATCACGGATTTTGTCCGAGCTGCCTGAAAAAGCCCGGGTTCATCTGCGGCGGAGAACGGAGAAGGTTCTTCGCCGTTTTTTATGGAGGCGACCGCTCATCATCGGGTGCGAAGATCACACTTCGTGCTGTTTATCTGTCCGGAATCGGATATAATAAACAGTAGCTGTCAGGTGACAGGTACAACCCCTGAGGCAGAGGAGGCAAGAAATGAGAAAGATTCTGATCGTGATTGATATGCAGAAGGACTTTATCGATGGTACTCTTGGAACGAAGGAAGCGGTGGCGATTGTCCCTGCTGTTGTTCGCAAGATCAAGTCCTATCCGGCGGAGGATGTTTACGCGACAAGGGATACTCATCCGGAGAATTACCTGGACACGCAGGAGGGGAGATATCTTCCGGTCAGACACTGCATCAGAGGGACGGAAGGATGGCAATTGTGCAAAGAAGTTGCTCCGCTGATTCCGGAAGGGCACATCTTTGACAAACCGACTTTTGGATCGGCCGAGCTGGCAGAGGCTGTCAGGAAGATGGCAGCACGGGAGAAACTGGAGGTCGAGCTGGTCGGGCTCTGCACGGACATCTGCGTTGTTTCCAATGCACTGCTTCTGAAGGCGGTGCTTCCGGAAACAAAGATTTCTGTGGATGCTTCCTGCTGCGCAGGGGTGACACCTCAGAAGCATGAGGCAGCGCTCGAGACGATGCGTTCCTGCCAGATTCAGGGAATCTGAAGGCATATGCACCGCTGGCGCAGGAGCCGGTCAGCATGGATGGCTGCGGCTGATGACTGCAGGAGTCGGTCAGCATGGATGGTTGCGGCTGATGGCTGCAGGAGCCGGGTGACAGAAAACAGGGTTCAGAAAGGATAGGATTATGCAGTTTGATACAGATATATTTGCACAGTTTGACAAAAAGTGGGCGCTGCTGACGGCGGGAGACAAGGAGAAGTTTAATACCATGACGATCAGCTGGGGAGGGCTCGGTACGCTCTGGGGAAAGCCGGTTGCCACCGTCTATGTACGGGAGTCCCGCTATACGCATGAATTCATGGAAAAGGGAGATTATTTCACGGTCAGCTTCTATCCGGAGTCCTGCAGAAAGACGCTCAGCGTCCTGGGGTCAAAATCCGGGAGGGACATGGACAAGATGCATGCCTCCGGACTGACGCCAATAGAGGCAGGCAGGACCGTGACATTTGCAGAGGCAGAAGTGACACTTGTCTGCAGGAAGCTGTTCAGGCAGAAGCTGGAGACGGCCAGTATACCGAAGGATATCGTGGAGAAGTTCTATGAGGGCCAGACAGCTCATGATATGTATATCGGGGAAGTCGTGGATCTGCTTTCATTCCGCACGCCTGCTTCAGAAGAAAGGCATCTCGGAGGTAGATAAAAGTTACTGGACACAGAAGGGATGACTGGGAAGCGCAAGGCCATGGAAGAGCTGAGAAAGCCGGACAGGACAGGAGAATGCTGCAGAGCCTTTTTCCACCTTCCGGGGGTGTTTGAGTTTTATGATCTGTATCAGGTGTTTCTGCCATTATTCCGGAGACACAGGGAATATTTCTATAACTGGTGCGAAATCGGTTCGATCTATGGAGCGCCGGCGGACTGCCTCTGGGGCGGCGGCCGTGTCGGCGGCGGGGAGCGTGCGCCGGAGGAAGTCCTTGCGCTGACGCAGGAGTATGGGATTTCAGCCAGGCTGACGCTGAGCAATTCGCTGCTTCGGAAGGAACATCTGGCTATGCCGGATGCAACCGGCTCTGCGGGGTCTTCAGCAAGGCGCAAAGTCCTCAGAGCGGAGTCATTATCCATTCGGATCTGCTCCTGGGATATCTCCAGAAGCAGTATCCGAGCTTTTACTATGTTTCGTCTACCACAAAAGTGCTGATGCAGTTTTCACAGCTTGAGGATGAACTCAGACGGGATGACTTCCGCTATGTAGTACCGGACTTCCGCCTGAACAAAGCCTTCGGCAGACTCCGGAGTCTGCAGCCTCATTTGAAAGACAAGGTGGAGTTTCTATGCAACGAATGCTGCTGGTTTGGCTGCACGGACAGAAAAAGGTGCTATGAGGCCGTCAGCAGAAGAAACCTGAGCAGTACGGTGCCGGAATTTTGCTGTAAGTCACCCGGTGCGGACGAGGGATACCGGTTTTCGAAGGCCATGGAGAATCCTGGCTTTATCAGTGTGGACGATATCCGGAACCGCTATATGCCGATGGGCTTTTCCAACTTCAAGATTGAAGGCCGGGGCCTTGGAAGCGCCCTGGTACTGGAGTTTCTGCTGTACTACCTGACAAAGCCGGAGTACCAGATCCATGTCAGGGAGCACGTCTATCTTGACAATATGCTGGATCTGTTCTGACAGAGGGCCCCGTCTTGCAGCGGTCATCGTCAGGCGGAGCGCGTATCAGATGGCCAGCGGGATGGAGGTTACAATGAAAAAGGATCAGGATTTTATCTGGACGCCGCTTTCCGTGGAACACATCGTCCAGGATGAATGGATTGACTTCCGGAAGGTGAAATACCGCTATCCGGACGGGAGAGTGTTTGAGCCATTTTATCAGTACAGCCGCAGAAGCTATTCCGTCATCGTTCCGGTGACGGAGGATGGGCGTTATCTGTGCGTCCGCCAGTTCCGGCACGGAATCGGGGAGGTTACAACCGAGTTCCCGGCAGGAGGGATCGAGCCGCGGGAAACGGAGGGCTCAGAGGGGGCAGAATCGACATACGGCGGGGACACTGAGATGGAGGATGCTCTGATCTGCGCGAAGAGAGAGCTGGAGGAGGAGACAGGGTACGTATCGGACAAATGGACACATCTGATTACGATTCCTTCCAACGCGACAGTAGCGGATAACTACGCCCATGTCTATCTGGCCAGGGACTGCCGGAAGATTACCGGGCAGCGTCTGGATGAGACAGAGGATCTGGAGGCGGAGCTGCTGACCGGAGAGGAGATCGAGCATCTGATCCAGGCCGGAAAGTTCCAGCAGAGTGTCCATGTGATGGCTTATCTGCTGGCGCAGCGCGTCCTTTCCTGACAGACAGGCCATGGCAGACAGGCACAGCCGTCAAACCTGCAGGGTCTCCATCGCGGCGTTTACAGGGAATCCGCCATCTGTGCTTCCTTGTTCAGCGTGAAGACATTCTTCTTATAGGAAATCAGTCCCTCCCGCTGCATTTTACTCAGCTCATTGGAGAGGGCGCTTCTGTCGACGCTGAGATAATCTGCGAGCTGCTGCCTGTCGAAGGAGATTGCAAAGTGCGTGCTTCCGTGGATGAGTGCCTGCTCGGACAGGTAGGAGAGGAGGCGCCCGCGGAGGGACTTCGGGGCGATGTGCATCATCCGGCTGGACAGGTTCAGACTTTTCTGGGCCAGAATCCGAACCAGGTTGTGAACGAGCCGCTCATGAAAGCTGCATCCATTCTGGCAGACATTCAGAAGCTTGTTCAAGTCGAGGAAAAGAATCCGGCACGGCTCAGCAGCGACGACATCACAGAGTAGCTCTTTGCCTGGAATGGCAGCGTAATTCTCCGCAAAGATCCGGCCCTGTTCGATATGGCCGAAGATGTTGCTGCTCCCCCAGTAGAAGTTAACGACGATGTTGACGCTTCCGGACTCCACCATGCCGATTTCATGAACCGGATCCCCGGCTCGGAGAATCAGCTCGTTTTTCTTATAGGCTTTTTCATGTGTCCCGAGGCATGAGAGCATCTGGCGGATTTCGCCTTCGCGGATGCCATGGAACAGAGGGGTTGCAGAAAGCATTTGAACGTCCATATTTATCCTCACATGTTGTCGTAACAACGTCTATGTAATGAAAAGTATAGTAATCTATGGCCAACAGGTCAAGAAAGGAAAGACTTGAGGAACTGTAGGAAGGATACAAAAGCGGATGCGTTTCGCTGAGATGATTTGGAGGAAAAAAGATGTGCGATAAGATGTTTTGTTACCAGTGTCAGGAAACAGCAAGGGGAACAGGATGCACAGTGTCCGGTGTCTGCGGAAAGAAGCCCGAGGTCGCACGGATGCAGGATCTGCTGATCTATGTCACAAAGGGATTGTCCTGCGTGACGACAAGGCTTCGCGAGGAAGGCAAGGCTGTGAAGAGCGATGTCAACCACCTGGTCACGGTGAACCTCTTCACAACGATCACCAACGCGAATTTTGACAAGGACGCGATTGCGGACAGGGTGACAAAGACGCTTGCAGTGAAGGAGGGGCTTCTTCAGCAGCTCGCAGATCGCAGTGGTCTTCCGGATGCGGCGCTCTGGAATGGCAGTGCTGATGCGTATGAAGAGAAGGCAGCTTCTGACAAGGTCGGTGTCCTGGCTACAGAGAACGAAGACATCCGCAGCCTGAGAGAGCTGATCACCTATGGTCTGAAGGGACTTGCTGCATACTCCAAGCATGCGAATGCGCTTCTTCAGGACAATGAAGAGATTGATGCGTTCATTCAGAAGGCGCTTGCAAAGACACTGGACGATTCCCTGACAGTGGATGATCTTGTTGCCCTGACGCTGGAGACCGGCAAGTATGGCGTTGATGGCATGGCACTTCTGGATGCTGCGAATACAGGCGCGTATGGCAATCCGGAGATTACCACGGTAGATATCGGTGTTCGCAGCAATCCGGGCATCCTTGTTTCTGGTCATGACCTGAAGGATCTGGAACAGCTGCTTGAGCAGACCGAGGGAACAGGAGTGGATGTCTACAGCACTCTGAGATGCTTCCGGCTCACTATTATCCGGCATTCAAGAAGTACAAGCACTTTGCAGGCAACTACGGCAATGCATGGTGGAAGCAGAAGGAGGAGTTTGCATCCTTCAATGGCCCGATCCTGATGACAACCAACTGCGTCGTGCCGCCGGCTGATAGCTGG
>USJM01000074.1 GCA_900555005.1 uncultured Lachnospiraceae bacterium
GTAAGTATGATTATGAGATCAAGCTGGTATATGAGATCAGTTTGCAGATTTACAGAAATTAAAGAAAGAGAAGGAGGCACAGTCAAGATGACAGATCATAGAAAAACAGCTGTTTACATCCGTTTATCCGCAGAAGATGACAATGTAGATGGCAGAGCCAAAAAAGAGAGCGACAGTGTAACTTCTCAGAGAATTCTGTTAAAATCATTTGTAATTGATGAGCTGGGTGTAGCTGAGGCAGATATCCTGGAATATGTGGATGACGGTGTCAGCGGTACTCATTTTAAACGGCAGGGATTTCAACAGCTGCAGGATGACATGAAAAGCGGAGAAATCGGCTGTGTAGTTGTAAAAGACTTTTCTAGATTTGGAAGAGACTATCTGGAGGTTGGATTTTATATTGAATATATTTTCCCGCTTCTACAGATACGATTTATTTCGATTAATGACAGCTATGACAGTGCAGCAAGCAGCGGAATGACTGGTGGAATGAATGTAGCATTGCAGAATCTGGTATACAATATGTATAGCCTAGATTGCCCAAGAAAATTTCATCAGCATTGCAGACAAGAACGAGAAATGGTACACGCCTTCCGGTAAATGCCAGATATGGCTATAAAAAAGGAAAAGATGGAAGGCTGGAAGTTGATCCGGAGGCTGCAAAAGTCGTGAAAATGATTTTTCAGATGGCAGCAGAGGGAACAAGTTTTGCAGATATTACAAGGGAATTGAACAGACAGGCGATTGCTGCTTGTGATGAGCAAGTAGCGAAGCGGATTGCGAATGTCCGCTTTACAAGCTTGAAGAAAAAAGAAATGCACAGTTCTTAGCTTATCGTGAACTGTGCATTTCTGTATATAAATACTTTTAATTAGCCGATTACGGCATCCTCTGCTGTAAAATGTTCCAGAGAATTTTCTTTTACCTGAATGCAGATATAAGTAATTCCGGAAATATCGGATGCAAAAAACTGACGCTTTGCAGCAGGTGCGATTTTTAGCCAGTCTCCAGTTGAAAGGCTAATTTCTTCTCCATCAATTATGGCTTTGCCGTTACCTGAAAGAATTCCATAGATTTCTTCATTTTCTTTATGAGAATGAACAAATGGGACATTTGCTCCTGCAGGTAGTTCGTTTAAACTGATTTCTGCACCTGTTAAAGACAACTTTTCATGCAGCTCAATTCGGTTTTCCTTTCCAATAGTTGTTTTTGTGTAATTTGCCATAATAATACCTCCATAGTTAATTTGTAGTTTCTGGTTGCTTGGTATTAGTATAGTGTGAGACACATACAAAAACAAGTACGCACCTTTTTGTAACTGTACACTCAAAAATGAATGTGTTACAATAGACTCGGAGGTGAGAATTATGCGAGCAAAAGAAGAATTACCGGAATGCCCAGTTGCAACAGCAGTATCTCTTATCGGAGGAAAATGGAAACTGCTGATTTTGCGTAACTTGAAAGAGCGTCCATGGAGATTCAATGAGCTACAACGAAGTATAGATGGTATTTCACAAAAGGTTTTGACAGATAGTTTAAGACAAATGATGAGTGATGGACTGGCATATCGCCACGATTACCATGAGCAGCCACCGAGAGTTGAATACGGCTTAACGGAACTCGGAACAAAAATGCTTCCAATTGTTAATTCACTTGCTGACTTTGGTAACTACTATAAATCACTTATTGAACAGAATTAAGTACGTTAGTATTTGAAAAGCTCGAACAATCGGAAGTTGTAGGAGAAAATTTTTAATGAATATAACAGTTTATCTTGGGGCAAACGAAGGAAATGACCCATGCTTACGAAAAGCAGTTGAGGAATTGGGAGCATGGATTGGAAACAGTGGAAATGCACTTGTTTACGGTGGTTCTAAAGGTGGTTTAATGGGAGCATTGGCAGACAGTGTATTGAAGGCAGGCGGTGATGTTACGGGTGTTGAGCCGAATTTTTTTATTGAAAATGAGTTTCAACATGATGGACTGACAAAACTGATTGTGACTAAGGATATGTCTGAGAGAAAAAACAAAATGATTGAGTTAGGAGAAGCCTTTATTGCCTTCCCGGGCGGCACGGGAACATTGGAGGAAATTGCAGAGGTAATGTCGAAGGTGTCTTTGAAACATCTGGAGGCACCCTGCATTCTCTACAACCTGAGCGGTTACTACGATGATTTGAAAGCACTTCTAAATCATATGATTGAAAAAGGATTATCTTCTAACGAGCGACAGGAGGGAATCTTTTTTGTTGAAAATCTGGATGATATAAAGCGAATCTTGAGACGGGCATAACTTATATTTGCACAGTAAAATCTATCTTTATCATGAAAGGACTTCATCTGATTCATATGCAGGAGAAAGCTCTCGGCTTTTCCTTTGATGAGGAAATTTGAACTTTGGAGTGAAGCGATGATGAAAAAGATCGTGGATTGGTGGCGGGAGAATGGTAAAATAAGGACATATTCCAATTAAAAATCGAATCATCAGAAGTATGGAGGGATTACAAATTATGAATGTGATCACAAAGGTATTGTCAGTTCTTGTAGCACTGGAATTTCTGTACATCTTTTATCTGGAGACGCTGGCGACGACTTCCGAAAAGACGTCCAGCGTGTTCGGCATGACGACCGAGGAGCTCAGCCAGAAGAATGTGAAGGTTCTGTTCAAAAACCAGGGCGTCTATAATGGCCTGCTCTCCGTGCTGATTCTGCTAGCTGTATTCGCATTTGCCAGCAAGGCAGCCGTCGTCATTCTGATGGCATACATTGTCGCGGTTGCCCTGTACGGGAGTCTGACCAGCAATCCGAAGATTATCCTGATGCAGGGCGGGCTGGCCATGCTGATCTCCTGCATCTTCTGAGCGGTACTGTATACAGGTTCTGTAATCCCCCGTGGGGATTACACCCCGTGTGGAATAACAGTAAAAAGTATCAGCACCGAAAAACAGAGAAAAATAAAGAAAATAAAGAAATAAAGAAAAATAAGGGGGCTGTCGCACTAATTGCCTAAGTGCGGCAGCCCCCTGAGCGGAATCATACCTTACAGCTCCGCCACAATCACCTGATAGCCGTCCAGCGTGACGTTTTCACTGTCCAGCTTCAGATCATGCAGGTTGTTCAGCAGGATCTTTTTCGGGACGGACGGCAGCGGAAGAGTCTGCGGCTCCTTCTGGAAGTTGCCCATGACCAGGATGGACTGGCTCTCGCTCTGGCGCAGGTATGCCATTACATTGTGGCGGTCCTCCAGATAGGGCACCAGTTTGCCGTATGTCAAGGTTTCCTGGTAGTCCGGATTCTTGCGCAGTCTTGTCAGCTGGCGGTAGAAATTGAAGACGGAATCCGGGTCATCCTTCTGATCCGCCAGGTTGATCTCTGTATAGTTGGGGTTGACTCTCAGCCATGGCTTCCCGGTGGTGAAGCCGGCGTTCTCTGATCCGTCCCACTGGAACGGCGTCCTTGCGTTGTCGCGGCTGCTTTTTTCAACAGCACGCAGAGCCTCCTTCTCGGAGAGACCGGCAGCGCGCGCTACCCTGTAGCTGTCAATTGTGGAGATATCATCGACCTCGTCGATGCTGTCGAAGCTGATATTCTCCATGCCGATTTCCTGCCCCTGATAGATCCAGGGAAGTCCCTTGAGGAGAAAATAGAGCGCCGCCAGCATTTTTTTGGAGGTCGGGGTTACATCTCCCTCCGGGATATAGCGGGAGACCCCTCTGGATTCGTCATGGTTCTCGATGATGTTGGAGATCATGCCGATGTCACCGATCTGCCGCTGTGTCTGGAAGACGCAGCGTTTGTAGTCATCAGGAGTGATGCCGCTGTCCGCATAGCTGCCGAGGGGACTCCGCCCGAAGACGGTCTCCGAGAAGTCAAACATCGAGGAAAAATAGCCGTTGTCCCCGATGAATTCCGGAATTTCCTCCGGCTTCTCGTCGAAGACCTCGCCAACCGAGAACGAATTGTGAGGCTTGAAGGTCCGGTCTCTCATTTCACCAAGAAAGGCGCCGATGCCGGTCTGCTCTTTGAGCATGCTGGCAGTGTTGGAGAGGCCGTCGCTCCGGTCTGCCGGGTAGTCCTTGAAGGGAAGCACCTTCTTGATGTTGATGATCGCGTCGATCCTGAAACCGGCCAGCCCTTTGTCAAGCCACCAGTTCATCATCTTGTAGACTTCCTCCCGCAGTTCGGGATTCTCCCAGTTCAGATCCGGCTGTTTTTTGTGGAAGGTATGAAGGTAGTAAAGATCATCATGTCCGGGAAGCTTGTCCCAGACCGGCCCGCCGAAGCAGGAGCGCCAGTTACAGGGAAGCGAGCCGTCCGGCCGTCTTTTCTCGATGTAGAAGAACTTCCCGTAGCACCCGTCCGGATCCGCACAGGCTTTTTTAAACCATTCATGCTCATCGGAGCAATGGTTGACCACCAGGTCCATGAGAATGCCGATATCCCGCTTTTTCGCCTCAGCGATGAGCGTTTCCATGTCCGCCATCGTACCGAAGCGGGGATCGATGTTGTAGTAATCGGCGATGTCATAGCCCTGATCCGCGAGCGGAGAGACATAGCAGGGGGACAGCCAGATGATATCAACCCCCAGATCCTTCAGATAATCCAGCTTGCTGATGATTCCCTTCAGATCGCCGACCCCGTCCCCGTTGCTGTCGCAGAAACTCTTCGGGTATACCTGGTAGGCAACCTTTCCATGCCACCATTTTCGCTTCATAATCAAATCCTCCTGGTCAGAATGAAGCGGGATGCACCCGCTGCTGATTCCGGTACCGCTTCGGCGTGGTACCGGTAAACTTTCGAAACGCTGCAATGAAATGTCCGGGGCTGCAGAAGCCGCAGTCCTCGGCGATCTGCGCAACCGGAAGCTCGCTGTTCTGCAAAAGCAGGGAGGCCTGACGGATGCGCGTCTCATTGATGTATGTCAGGGGTGTCTTTCCCATCGCCATCCGGAAGAAGCGGCAGAAGTACTGCTCGTTCATGTTCATGAGCTGCGCCAGATCCGACAGATAGATTTTCTCCGGGAAATGATCGCGGATATAGCCCAGAACCTTTTTGAGGGCCTCCAGGCGCGGATCCTCCCGGCCGGCCGGCTCACCTAAAAGCCCGGTTTCGCTGAGCGTGGCCAGGATGTTCATCAGAGCGGCTTTCACGCGCAGCTGCGAGGCGGCGTCCTCCAGCATGTGCTGGTCGCCCTGGATCCTCGACCGGGTGCCGAAGATGGCCTGACAGATCTGGTACTCATGACGGATCTGGCAGAAGGCAGGGGATGACTCGTCAATCATCAGCGGGAGGGCGAGCTGACCGCGGCGAAGCGGATCGATCAGCTCCCGCTCCGCGGAATCAACGCCCGGTGACTCCAGAATGTACGGGGAGAAAAGCAGGGCTTCTTCCAGGTAGCCGTCCGCGCTGTAAATCGCGTGAAGCTTCCCGCTTCCGACAAAACAGAACGCCTCCTGATGGATATCGTATTCTTCCATCCCGATGCGGACACGGAAATGTCCATGGATAAAGTGCAGAATCTCCACTGCGTCATGCCAGTGAACCTTTGTGATGAAAGGATGGGGGATCTCCGAGGCGGAGGCATCCGCCTTGTAAACCGTACACGGAAACGTCACAGTTCCCTGGGTTCGGGTTTCCTTCAGAGAAGACGGCAGTGATTGTACACTCATATCAATCGCACCCTCCTTTCTGTCATCCGGTTATCCCTCGAGAAAGACCCGCGCCTCGTACGGTTGCAGGACACCCGCCTTGTGACTGCCATAGTTGGAGATGAGCTCCCTGGCGCTGTCCGGGTTTTTATCAAATGCGTCAAACAGGCTGCAGGGCTGCTCCTGGTCGGTCCAGTTGCAGGCGACGGTTACCGTCTGGCCATCCAGATGGCGCCTGTAGGCATAGATACTGTCCGAGTCCTCCAGCAGAGGCTCGAAGACACCGTAGACAATCACCGGATTTTCGTGGCGCAGGCGGATCAGTTTCTGATAATAGTAGAAGATGGAATCCGGATCTGCCAGCGCTGCCCTGCAGTTGATCTCCCTGTAGTTGGGATTCACGGCAAGCCACGGAGTACCAGTCGTGAAGCCGGCATTCTCGCTGTCGTCCCACTGCATCGGTGTCCGCGCGTTGTCGCGGCCATAGGCATCGAAGCAGGCCAGCATCGTTTCCGGCGAGACCATTTTTATGTCCTCGACATACTGTTTCCAGGCATTGATCTCCTCAATATCTCTGCAGTCCTTTACGGAGGAGAAATGCATGTTCGTCATGCCGATCTCTTCGCCCTGGTAGATGTAAGGCGTCCCCTTCATCATGTGCAGGCAGGTCGCCAGCATCTTGGCAGAGACAACGCGGTACTGCGGGCTGTCGTTCCCGAAGCGGGAGACCGCGCGGGGCTGGTCGTGGTTGTCCCAGAAAAGGCTGTTCCAGGCTGATCCCTCAAGCTCGAGCTGCCACTTGTTCAGGACAGTGCGGAGCTCCTTCAGAGAACAGCCGCCGGTCGACCATTTTCCAACGACCGGTTTGCCCTTCAGATCCACATGTTCGAACTCAAACACCATGTTCAGCTCATCGCCCGAGCTGGATGCGTACTTCTTCGCTTCATCGATCGTGACGCCGGCAGCCTCGCCGACCGTCATGATGTCATGCCGGCTGAGAACCCGGCGGTTCATCTCCTTCAGGTACTCGTGGACACGAGGGCCGTTGCAGACATACGGCGCCGGGTCGCCGTACAGACCATCCGTCACCTTGCCGTCCGGGAAGGACTGGACCTTCGAGATCATGCTGATGACATCCATGCGGAATCCGTCGATTCCCTTTTCGCCGCACCACCAGTTCATCATGTCGAAGACCTCATCGCGGACCTTCGGATTCTCCCAGTTCAGATCCGGCTGCTTCTTCGAGAAGCAGTGCAGATAGTACTGACCGGTTGTCTCGTCAAACTGCCAGGCACTTCCGGAGAAACAGGACGCCCAGTTGTTGGGTTCCTTTCCGTCCTTCGGATCCTTCCAGATGTAATAGTCGCGGTACGGATTGTCTCTGGACTTCCGGCTCTCCACAAACCACGGGTGCTCGTCAGATGTATGGTTGACCACCAGATCCATGACAATCTTCAGACCGAGGCTGTGAGCGGTTGCCAGCATCTCGTCGAAGTCTGCCATGGTTCCGAAATCCGTCATGATATTGCGGTAATCGGAAATGTCGTATCCATTGTCATCGTTGGGGGAGCGGTAGATCGGGGATAGCCAGATCACATCAATCCCAAGCTCCTTCAGGTAGGGAAGATGTGCGGTGATTCCCTTCAGATCGCCGATTCCGTCTCCGTTGCTGTCCGAGAAGGAGCGCGGATAAATCTGATAGACAACCGCTTCCTTCCACCATGCTTTTTTCTCTGCTGCCATGAATAACCTCCCTGGGAAAAACTGTCTCAATTGAGATTACATTATAATATCCTTATGCTTAAAAACGATACAGAGAATTGACCAATAATATTATAATTATGACATATGCAGGCAGAATGGTATAAAAAGATGGCTTTTTGAGAGGATACATTTTTGATCGAATCCTCTGCCGGCTGAGGCGCGGATCCAGTGGATCGGCAGGTGCATCTGCCGCTGAAATGCGGTAAGATAAAATTACCTTTTGATACGGTAATCATGTAGTAAAACGGACAGACGAAATCAGATAAGGAGGGAGCGATGGATTACAGGGAACGGTACGGCATATGGATGGAAAAACTGCCGAAGGACGATCCGCTGAAGGCGGAGCTTGAGGCGCTGGCAGGAGATGAGAAGGAGATCCGGGAGCGCTTCATACAGGATCTGCAGTTCGGTACAGCCGGCCTGAGAGGCATCGTCGGCGCCGGGACGAACT
>USJM01000075.1 GCA_900555005.1 uncultured Lachnospiraceae bacterium
CGGCAAGACGACGATGATCAAGCTGGCCAACGGTCTGCTTCAGCCGACCTCCGGGGAGATCCTGATTGCGGGGAATGCGCCGGGGCCGAAGTCAAAGTCGCTTGTCGCCTATCTGCCGGACAGGGATTTTCTGCCGCCCTACATGAATGTGACGCAGCTTCTGGAATTTTACAGCGACTTCTTTGCGGACTTCGACCGCGAGAGAGCGGAAAAGCTGCTTGAGAGCCTGGGTTTGAACCGAAGCAGAAACTGAAAGCGATGTCAAAGGGAACCAAGGAAAAGATCCAACTGGTGCTTACGATGTCGAGGCGGGCAAAGATCTACCTGCTTGATGAGCCGATCGCCGGCGTCGATCCTGCAGCGAGGGACTTCATTATCCGGACAATCATCGGCAACTATGCAGAGGACGCGCTGGTCGTCATATCCACCCATCTGATTGCGGACATTGAGACGGTGCTCGATGAGGTGGTTTTTCTGAAGAAAGGACATATTGTCCTGCACAAGCAAAGCGACGAGGTGATTGCCGAGAACGGCAAGGATATTGACCATGTATTCCGGGAAGTGTTTGCCTGCTGAGGAGGGGGAGAAGAATGTTCAGGAAGCTGTTGAAATACGATATGAAGGAAGTCGGGATGGTGATGATGCCGCTGTACGCCGCGATGCTGGTTCTGGCGGCTGCAGCGGGGCTGTCCATGCGGTTCTCAATTATGAAAGGGACGCGGGATGTCGTGGCCCGACGGTGCCGGGTGTTGTGACACTGATTCTGATGCTGGTTTACGGGGCCCTGATTCTGGCGATGGCAGTCATGACGCTGGTCATGACAACCCGGAACTTCAGGGACAACCTGCTTGGGAGCCGCGGCTATCTGATGAATACGCTGCCGGTCGCCACACAGTCACAGGTGCTCAGCAAGTCGCTGAACGGTCTGATCTGGATTGCCCTGGGCGGCGTTGCATCGGCTGTATCCGGAACCATTGCGCTTCTGTTCGTCATGCGGCGGCAGGATTGGGCAGAATTTTTCCAAACGATCAACGAGATGTTCGGTGACCGTATGTCGCCCTGGGTGATGCTTCTGCAACTCGTGATCCTGTTTGTGCTGGGAGCGCTGCAGATTGTCACAAAGATCTTTGTTTCCATCAGTGTCGGCAACCTCTGGCGCTCAAAGCGGGGACTTGGAGCGGTTCTGATGTTTGTCGGACTGACGGTTCTGCAGACCTTGATCGGAAACAGGCTGACGCACCTGGTGCCGGATGCGTCGATCAGCTACTCCCTGATGGGCAACGGAATCTCGATGGTCTTTGGGATGAACAGCGGGGATGCCGGACTGTTCACCGCAAGGCAGATGGGATTTGCGGCAGGGCAGGACATTCTCTATATCGTCCTGTTCCTGATCGGAACCATCTGGGTGCTCCGAAATAAGATGGATCTTCAGTAAATTTTTGGACTATTTACAGAAAAACAAGGAAGTGATCACGAGAATCACACAACAGAGAACAGATCGTGTATAATGGTTTTGACAGCATGGAAAGAATAGACAATTGAAGGGAAGGGCTTCACCGGTAGGGACACGCGGGGTGAGGCGGGAGAAGACGTGTCAGACGATGCAGATGACTGCAGGAATGGAGGAAACATGAGAAAACAGATCAGAGTGCTGACAGCGGCAGTGCTGTGCGTGAATCTGGCATTCGCCGGAGCGGTTCCGGGATTTGCCTCAGAAGCGGCAGCTCTGGAAGCCGAGACTGAGTCCGCCCTTTTGGCGGGACAGGAACTGGCAGGCAAGGCGTTGGATGCGGCGAATGAGGCCTGGAAGTTTTCCGGGACGATGGAGTTTGGAGACGAACTTCTCTCCCTGATGTCTTCAGATGGAACGGACGTCAGCTGGCTGAAATCGGCCGGCGTGGATGGTGTCGTTGCAGGCAGCGGGGATGGAACCGCGGATGCGAATGAGACGGTTTCACTGAATGGGACAGCGCTGTGTGATGTGCAGACGAAATTCGATGCGAAGAGCGGCAAGCTGTATTTCAGCTTTCCGGATCTGAAAAAGGCGCCGGCCTCCGTGGATCTGAACAAGATTTTCTCCAGTATGAAATCAGATTTTCATGCTGGCGTCGGTTCCGAAATTGGAGCGGGAATCCCTTCAGAAGATGTGACCCGGCTTCAGGAGGAAGCGGCAGAGCTGTTCGGCTCGATCAGCTCAGAGGAATGGTCAGATTTTGTCGGCAGGTATGCCGGAACTGTCATGACAGGGATCAAGACGGAGCAGGAGGGAGAGAGCCAGGTGACGGCGGGAAGCCTGAGTGATACGGTCACCAGGACGACGGTCTCCATTCAGCCGGACGCGATGGACAAGATTGTCAGGGACAGTGTCGGAACACTCCGTGAGGATCCGCTTGTTCTGAAGATCCTCGGAAGCGATTTCGCAGCGGATCTGGTGTCGATGGCTGTAAAATCCGGAGCGGATAAGACATTGGACACCGGCGCAGACAGCACGGGCAGTGTCACCGGCAGTCAGCTGGTCGGGATGTATCAGAGCGCACTGGATTCGGTGAAGGATAACCTGTCAGGCCTTCCGGGCTTCTCTCTCAGTATCGGCAACAACGCGGAAGGGAAGTTCACGAGCCTGGATCTGAAAGTCCTGTACTCCGGAGTCGAGATACCGGTATTCACATTTGCAACGATCACCGATGAAACGAAGAATGCAACGGAGCTGGATCTTGGCGAGCTGGTCGCATCTTCTCTGCTGGGGGCAGCTTCAGGTGAAGATCAATCCAACGCAGAGACAGAGGCAGATGCGCAGGATACCGCTTCATCCGGGAAGACCGGGCTTCTGATGGAAGGAACGACAGACGGCGGAAAGCTGAATGAGACAATTACCATCCAGGCAGCCGGCACACCGTACGCGACGGTGACGGTCAGCGACTGGGACATCGAAGGCATGAAGAGCGGAAAATTTGCTGGCAGCGTGATGGCACAGCTTGGCGGTGAATCTGTCGGACTTGACTTTGCGCAGTCTGATGCCGAGGGACAGAGCGTAAGCCTCCTCGTGAACGGAGAGATGTTTGTGAAGGTGACTGGCAGCATACGTACAGCGGATCCGTCTTCTGTTCAGAAACTTGACACGACAGGAGCAGTGGAGCTGAAGAGCAGTGATGATCTGGAGAAGTATCTCGCAGACGCTGACCCGTCCGGCCTCCTTGAAAAGCTTCAGGCGGCAGGAGTCCCGCAGGAGCTTCTCGGAACAGAAACAGAGCAGGCCACCGGGGCGGCAGCCTGAGGCAGCAGGACATCAGAGACATTTGTATGATGCAGCCGGACGGCATCTGAAGCGGAAAAGCAATACCCGAAGAGCAGGGAGACGCGGAAAGCGTCCCCTGCTTTTTTGGAATTATTCCACAGCTTTTAGAGATTCCGCCATCGGGATTGCGCGAATTCGCTTTCTCATGAGGAGATTGACCATGTATGCGAACAGATTGGTGATCAGGATGGCAAGGACATAGCTGACCGGTCTCATCCGTGTCAGGAAGACCATATTGTCGACGAGGATCCGGCTCATCACGGCGCGGTGGAAGAGCGTACCGAGCGGAAGACCGATGAAGCTGGCAATGAGCGAGAGAACCAGATTCTCCTGGAGAACATAGCTGTCGGTTTCCTTCGGGTAAAAACCGAGGACCTCGACGGTTGCAATTTCACGGCTTCGCTCAGCCAGATTGATTGAAGTCAGGTTGTAGATGACGATCAGCTCCAGCGCCCCTGAAAACAGGATCAGGAGAAGGACGATGTAGTAGACACAGGAGAGGGCCTTGTCTGCCGTTTCCTTCGAAAGAGACAGACTGCTGATCTGCCGGACCCCCGGAATCCCGGCAATCTGCTGTGAGAGGGCAGCATCTGCCGTTTCAGAAGAGGCATCTTTCGCAGTCATCTGAGCGTCGGACGTCCGGATCAGCAGCGTGTCGGGTTTCCATTCCCCAGCCTGCTGTTTCAACGTATCAGCATTCAGGATCAGGGCATTGTCGATATAGTTGTCAAAGATGCCGCTGACGGTGGCTGTGACATCACGGCGTGCCGCGTCCTTTATGATCAGGGAGTCGCGATGGAGAGAGACAGCTTCTGTGCGATTCTTATGCAGACGAGTACCTCTCCGGGCTGTGGAAAACGGCAGGCCTGGCCTTCTGTTTTCAGTGTCCAGAATGACATGAAGGATTCCGGCTGGTCTGTACTGTAAAGCCTGACGTTCGTCATGGCACTTTTATGTGCCTTGATGCTGACCCGGGACAGGCTGCAGGGACAGGCAGCAGAGTCTGCGGCGATCCGGGAGAGTCTGACTGTCACCTCCTCGATTTTTGAGGGCTGGACGCCTGCCTCGATCTGGTAGTGCTGGATCGTCTTGTACTGGAGATCGGTGATGCCGATCAGGGAATCCTTGACACCGAACCCGGTCAGTACCAGCGCTGCGCAGCAGCCGATGCCGATCAGCATCATGAACAGGCGCTGCTTGTAGCGGAGCATGTTCCGGAGCGTGATTTTGTGGAGAAATGAGAGTCGTTTCCACAATGGAGTGATGTGTTCAAGCCAGATTCGTTTTCCGCTTTTAGAGACGCCTGGACGGATGAGCTCGGCAGGCCGGATCGACAGCTCGCTGCGGACAGAGAGCCAGGTGCACAGCAGGATACCGGTGATTGATACAGCACCTGTCATGACTGCGAGCGGCAGGCTGAAGGTATACTGGATTCTGGAAAAGCCATAGACGGAGCTGAAGGCAAGCCAGAAGACCTTCGGAATGAAAAGGGTACCGGCAAAATATCCGACTGCCCAGCCGAGGAGGGCTGCACTCCCGGCGTACAGAAGGTACTTTGCGCTGATCTCCGCAGTTGAAAAGCCCAGGGCCTTGAGTGTTCCGATCTGCGTACGCTCTTCCTCGACCATCCGCGTCATGGTTGTGACGCAGACCAGCATGGCGATCAGGGCAAAGAGCAGCGGGAACAAATCTGCGATGCCGCTGACGATCGAGATGTCATTGTTGAAACTGATAAGGCCGGAATGGTCTTCCCGGGTGAGAACGTAGGTGTGAAGCGATCTGTTCTCTGCAAGGCTGGTGACGCAGTCTTTGACCGTCTCCACCAGTGATTCATACACCTCGCCACGGTGCAGGGTTTCAGAATCGAGTGTGAGATCGATCTCTGTGAACGCTATGCTCAGAAATGCACGCTTCGGCACAAACAGAAAGCCGTCAAGCTGGCCTGTGCCGATGGTGGTGCTTCCGCGGCTGGTGCTCAGCCAGAGTGGAGAATCGCACAGACCGACGATGGTGAATGTCTTTGTATCCAGAAAACCGGCGGCCTGATCGGATTTCGAGGTGTCGACCGTCAGCTTTTTTCCGATGTCAGAGGAGGAAAAGAGCCGTCTGTCGGCCAGACATTCGGATGCAGTCTCTGGCATGCGGCCAGCCGTCAGGGATGGAAGATTGACTGTATTCTGGAGCGACTGGATACGGAGCGCATAGCGCTGCGCCGTGGTGCCGGCGGATGCCGGGCTGCCTGTATCCGTCTCGTGGCGCGCCGAGGTGACCTCGACCATGGCGTCTGTGCCGGTACCGCCCTCGGCGGTGGCGACACCTTCGATGTCCGAGAAGGCCCTGACGTCGGAGGACAGGAGAAAATTACTGCTGAGAATTCGGATGTCGTAAAGTTTCTGGCGGCTGAGATAGTCATCGCAGGTCCGCTGCATCGCCGGCTTAGTAATTTTGAGACCGGCGAAAAAGCCTGTGCTCAGAAATAGAATCAGAAACAGCGCCAGATACCGCCCGAAAAATGTGCGGATGCTGCGCCTTGTCAGTTTGAAGATGGCACGATGGGTTTTCATAATGGGATCTCACCACTCAATCTGGTCTGCCGCGATGACAGCTTCATTTCTTTCATTCGACTGAATACGGCCGCTGCGGATCCTGATGATCCGGTCCGCCATCGGTGCGATCGCCTGATTGTGCGTGATGATCATGACGGTCGTATGGCGTTCGCGGCTCAGCCGGTGGAGCAGCTTCAGAATTCCTTTGCCTGTCTCGTAGTCAAGGGCGCCGGTCGGCTCGTCGCAGAGCAGAAGCTTCGGATTCTTTGCCAGGGCACGCGCGATGGCGACGCGCTGCTGCTCTCCGCCGGATAGCTGGGCAGGAAAATGTCTGCCCCGGTCTTTCAGGCCGACGAGGGAGAGCGCCGTCGGCGCGTCGATCGGGTCTTTGCAGAGCTGGGCAGCGATTTCGATGTTTTCAAGCGCCGTGAGATTCGGGATCAGGTTGTAGAACTGGAAGACAAACCCGACGTCATGCCGGCGGTAGTCGATCAGCCTGCGGTCACTGAGCGCCGAGACTTCGGAACCGTCCACAAGGATACTGCCGGACGTGACGGCGTCCATCCCGCCCAGCAGGTTGAGCAGGGTTGTCTTCCCGGCCCCGGAGGAACCCAGCACCACGCAGAATTCGCCCTTCTCCACGCTGAATGAGACGTCATCCAGTGCTCTGACCGGGACCTCATGCGTTCCGTACAGCTTCGATACATGTTCAAATTCGATATACGCCATGATACCCACCCGGCCTTTCTGATCCTGTTTTGCCCTCACTATACCATGAAGCCCGGTTGAATGATAGCATCTGAATGGCGGAAGCAGGGGCCGGACTTCTTCCCGGCGGGCGGATGAAAATATTTCGGAATCATATGAGTATTCCTGCAATTTACGCAAATATTATTCCTCGGGATGGAGTATAGTTGTGCTCGAAGTGATGATGGCAGAAAACACAAAGGGATGGAAAATGAACCGGGACGAAGCGGAAGAATATCTGTACTGTGCGCTGGATATCGGCCAGCTGCTTCTTGCCAGCGGCGCGGAGGTCAACCGGGTCGAGGACACCATCAGCCGCGTGATGGCGGCAGCCGGCGTTCCGAAGGTCGAGGTGTTCTCGATCACGTCGAATATCACGGTGACCGCGCATCTGGATGGGTTCCAGACGCTTACACAGATGCGGAGAGTGTACGCGATCCATACCAACATGCGGCGGATTGAGGAACTCAATCAGCTGTCAAGGGATATCTGCGCAAAGAAGCTGAAGCCTGAGGCAATCCGGGACAGAATTGAGCGGATTCAGGAGGAGAAACCGGCAAACAGCCGCCTGCTTCCGGTCGGGTATGCCATCGTATCGGGTGCATTTGCCCTGTTCTTCGGCGGCGACCTGAACGATTTTGCGGCTTCCGTGCTGATCGGATTTCTTCTCTGCTACATCGAGCGGCTGATTTCAAGGTTCACGGACAATATCCTGATGACGGCGCTGATCTGGTCGACGGCCGGAGGCTTTCTGGCCCAGCTGACAGTCCTTTCAGGGCTGGGACATCACGCAGACCTTATCAGTATCGGCAACATCATGCTGTTCATTCCCGGAATTGCCTTCACGAACTCGATCCGGGATATGTTTGTGGCGATACCATCACCGGCCTGATCCGGTTTATGGAGTCGATTCTTCTGGCAGGCATCATCGCGGTCGGGTTTACACTGGCGGGGCGCATCCTGGCCGGGCTGCTGTAAGAAGTGCGCGTATGGAGCAGATTATCCGGGATGAGAAAGCCGCAGCCCGCTGAAACGTGCATGACAGGGAAACGCAGGGTGCAGTCCGTTGAAACGTGCTTGTCAGGGAAAGAGCAGGGTGCAGTCCGCTGAAACGTGCTTGTCAGGGAAAGCGCAGGAGGAGGGTGAGATTACTGTATGGAAGTCTGGAAGATTGTGCTGCAGTTTGTCACGGCAGTGGCAGGCTGTTTTGGGTTTGCGGTTGTGTTTCATGTCGGCCGCAATGAG
>USJM01000076.1 GCA_900555005.1 uncultured Lachnospiraceae bacterium
TCATCGTCGGCTTCCCCGGCGAGACGGACGAGGACTTCCAGCAGATGCTCGACTTCCTGCGCGAGATCCGCTACGACTCGGCCTATACCTTCATCTACTCGAAGCGGTCGGGCACACCGGCGGCGACGATGGAGAACCAGGTCGAGGAGTCCGTCAAGAAGGAGCGCCTGAATGCGCTTATGGCCGTGCAGAACGAGATCAGCCTCGCCATCAACGAGAAGCTCCTCGGCAAGACGCTGGAAATCATGGTGGAGGGCCCGAGCAAGAACGAGCCTTCCGTTTGGATGGGCCGCACGCGCACCAACAAGATCGTGCTGTTCGCGCCGCGGGCGAGAAGCCGGGCGACTTCATCGACGTCCGCATCACGCACCCGCAGACCTGGGTCCTCAAGGGCGAACGCGTATCATAAAGAATAAAGAGAAATGACAGGCGTGCTGGCATCGTGTCAGCACGTCTTTTATCCAGGAGGTGTAATATCGATGGAAATGACGCCGATGATGCAGCAGTATCTCGCGACGAAGGAGCAGAATCCGGGAGCAATCCTGTTCTTCCGCCTCGGCGATTTTTATGAAATGTTCTTCGATGACGCGGTGATGGTCTCGCAGGAGCTTGGGCTGACGCTGACCGGGAAGGAATGCGGCCTTCCGGAGCGGGCACCCATGTGCGGTGTCCCGCATCATGCCGTCGAATCCTATCTGAATAAGCTTGTTCAAAATGGTCACAAGGTCGCGATCGCGAGCAGGTGGAGGATCCGAAGAAGGCCGTAGGACTGGTGAAGCGGGAGGTTGTCCGGATTGTGACCCCGGGGACAAACCTGGACACGGATGACCTGGATGCCTCCCGGAACAATTATCTGATGTGCGTGTTCTGCCTGGGAGAGAAAAGCGGAATTGCGACGGTCGATATCACAACCGGCACCTTCCTTGTGACAGAGACCGATTCCAGGCGAAAGCTCCGGGATGAGATTCTGAGGTTTTCACCGGCGGAGATCATCTGCAACGATGCGTTCGAGCTGACGGGGCTGAATCTTCAGGAGATCAAGGACCAGACCGGCGCGACCATCTTCACGCTGGATTCCACCTACTTTGATGATGAAGAGTGCAGACAGTCGATCAAGGACCATTTCCATGTCGGAAACCTTCAGGGGCTTGGTCTTGCGGACATGGATGCAGGCGTGGCGGCGACAGGCGCGACGCTGCGGTACCTAACGGAGACGCAGAAGACAAAGCTTGAAAACCTGACGTCGATCGAGCCCTATTCGATCGGAAAGTACATGGTGCTCGATTCCTTCACAAGGAGGAACCTGGAGCTGACGGAGACGCTGCGGGAAAAGAACCGGAGAGGCTCGCTTCTCTGGGTGCTGGATAAAACGAAGACGGCGATGGGGGCGCGGCTGCTTCGTTCCTTCCTCGAACAGCCGCTTGTGGACAGCGAGGAGATCGAGGCCCGGCTGACGGCAGTCGAGGAGCTGAACCAGAACGCCATCACCCGGGAGGAACTGCGGGAATATCTGGGACCCGTGTATGACCTGGAACGGCTGATCTCCAGAATCGCCTTCATGACGGCGAACCCAAGAGATCTGATTGCCCTGAAAACCTCGCTTGGCATGGTTCCGGCGATCCGGACAGCGCTTCAGGAATTCCAGTCGCCGCTTCTTTCTTCCATTCGGGAGGAAATCGACCCGCTGGAGGATGTCTGCGGGCTGATCGGGAAGGCCATTGTCGACGATCCGCCTGTCTCCGTGAGGGAGGGCGGATTCATCCGCGAGGGATACAGCGAGGAGGTCGACCATCTCAGATCGGCGAAGACGGATGGAAAACAATGGCTGGCAGACATCGAAGCCCGGGAGAAGGAGCGGACCGGCATCCAGAAAATGAAAATCCGCTACAACAAGGTCTTCGGCTATTATCTGGAGATTCCGAACAGCTACCGCGGGGAGATTCCCCAGGATTATATCCGCAAGCAGACGCTGGTGAACGCGGAGCGTTACATCACACCGGAGCTGAAAAAGCTGGAGGAGACCATCCTGGGGGCCCAGGACCGGCTGGTGCAGCTGGAGTATGATCTGTTCGTGGATCTCAGAAATAAAATTTCCGACTGTACGCTGCGGATCCAGCAGACCGCAAAGGCACTGGCCCAGACGGATGTATTCTGTTCTCTTGCCGCCGTTGCGGAGCGCAACCGTTATGTCCGTCCGAAGATCAACACCCGCGGTACCATCGACATCCGGGAAGGCCGCCATCCGGTTGTGGAGCAGATGATGTCCTCCGGGGAATTCATCCCCAATGACACCGTGCTGGACAATCATAAAAACAGGGTCAGCATCATCACCGGCCCGAATATGGCCGGAAAGTCCACCTATATGCGGCAGAGCGCCCTGATTGTGCTGATGGCGCAGATCGGAAGCTTTGTCCCTGCCAAATCGGCGGATATCGGCATCGTCGATCGGATCTTCACGAGGGTTGGCGCTTCCGATGACTTGGCGAGCGGTCAGTCCACCTCATGGTGGAAATGAGCGAGGTGGCGAATATTCTGCGCCAGGCGACGAAGAACTCTCTTCTGATCCTCGATGAGATCGGGCGCGGGACATCCACCTACGACGGTCTCTCGATCGCCTGGGCAGTTGTCGAGCACGTCGCTGACACAAAGAAGCTCGGTGCCAAGACACTGTTCGCCACCCATTACCATGAGCTCACGGAGCTCGAGGGAAAGATTCCCGGCATCAACAACTACTGCATTGCGGTCCGGGAGAAGGGTGATGACATCGTGTTCCTCAGGAAGATCGTGCGCGGCGGAGCGGATAAAAGCTACGGAATCCAGGTCGCAAAGTTGGCCGGTGTGCCGGACGATGTCATCAGTCGTGCGAAGGAGCTGGCAGCGGAGCTGTCGGACAGCGACATCACCGAGAAGGTACAGGAGATCACGGAGACGGACGACGCTGAGAAGCCGAAGAAAAAGCGCCATAAGGTGGACGAGGTGGATATGAACCAGATGTCGCTTTTTGATACGGTCTCGGATGCGGATATCGTGAGGGAACTGATGGAGATCGATGTGACGCACCTGACACCGCTCGATGCGCTCAACACGATCTATGCGCTCCAGAACAAGATGAAGAACCGCTGGAACGGAGCCTGAGCAGATCGTTGTCCTGCAGCATCCGGGGCCGGGTGCGCAGGTCTTTTCAGGGGAAGATTCGAGTGATATCGGGATGGCCTGACTGCACAGAAGCGAGGAATCAGGTCATCCGGTCATCCGGAGTGAGACAGAAATCAGGACAAAAGGAGGGCGTCATGGCGGTCATCCATCTGCTGGAGCAGGCGACAATTGACAAGATCGCAGCCGGGGAGGTTGTTGAAAGGCCGAGGAGCATCGTGAAGGAGCTGACAGATGCCATCGATGCCGGGGCAACCGCCATTACGGTGGAGATCAGAGACGGCGGCATTGCGATGATCCGGGTGACCGATGACGGGGGCGGGATCCCGGCGGACCAGGTCCGCACCGCGTTCCTGCGCCATGCCACCAGCAAAATCGAGAAGGTCGATGATCTGACCAGCATCCGGTCCTTCGGGTTCCGCGGCGAGGCGCTCTCCAGCATTGCAGCTGTAAGCCGCGTGGAGCTGATTACAAAACCGCAGGAGAGCCTGGTCGGAACCCGGTACCGCATTGAGGGCGGGATCGAGACCGGTATGGAGGAGATCGGAGCTCCGAACGGATCCACATTTGTATGCCGGGACCTGTTCTACAATACGCCGGCCAGACGGAAGTTCCTGAAGTCGGCTCAGACGGAGGCAGGGTACATTGCGGAGTTTGTCGAACGGCTTGCGCTGTCCCATCCGGAGCTGGCCATCAAGTTTATGGCCAACGGGACGACAAAGCTGGCTACCTCCGGCAATGGAAAGCAGGCGGACGTCATCTACCGTATCTTCGGGCGGGAGATCAGCGGCAATCTGATCGAGGTGGATCAGACCGACGAGGCGACCGGCATGCACCTTCACGGGTTTCTCGGCAAACCGCAGATTTCAAGAGGAAACCGGACATACGAAATCTACTATGTGAACGGACGGCTGATCGCAAGCAATATTCTGTCAAAGGCGGCGGAGGAAGGCTACGAGACCTTCCTGATGCAGCATCGTTTTCCTTTTCTGATTCTGGCACTGGATCTCGATGGAACGCTGGTCGATGTCAATGTCCATCCGGCCAAGGCGCAGGTCCGCTTTGCGGACGGCCCTGCGGTATACAATTTCGTAAAGACAGCGGTGAAGGGGGCACTGACGCACAGGGAGCTGATCATCCGCACCAGTTTCGGGAAGGAGGATCACGCAAAGAAGCAAAAAAGCAGGCGCAGGAAGTGTTGAAAAAGGAGGCGGCTCCGGAACCGTTCGAATTTCAGCGAAGGCAGCAGCTGGCGGAGGAAACAAATCCGGGATGGAAGGCGCAGGAAACTTCATCTGCGTGCGTGTCTGACAGCCCGGGGGAAGGCCACAGAAGAGAGAGCACCGCAGCGGCCCCGGGAGCAGGAAACGGCTACAATTTCCAGAAACTGCGGGAAGAGCATCCGGCTGCGGCGGACTCCCCTTACAGTGCCATGTACCCGGGCATATCCGGGCAGCGGGAGGAACGGCCAGACGGAGCAGGCTGGCTGAAGAAAAAAACTTTCTGGACCAGGCGGCTGCGTTTCTGGACGCCCATCACAATTTCCAGGGCGGAAAAGACAGCCGTCAGGTGGAAGAATCAGAAAAGAAGGCTTCTGCAGGATCCGCCTCAGGAGAGGACGCCGTCACAGGGAGACAGATGACGCTCGAGGAGCTTGCGCCGGAGGATGACAACGCATTTTTCCTGTCAAAGGAGCATGTAAAAGAGCACCGTCTCATCGGTCAGGTATTTGATACCTACTGGATTGTGGAATTCAGAAACAGTCTCTATATCATCGATCAGCACGCGGCCCATGAGAAGGTCATGTTCGAGCGGCTGATGAAGCGCTTTCGTGACAAGGAGGCGGCTTCCCAGCGGCTGAGTCCTCCGATTATCGTCTCGCTGCGATGGCGGAGGAAGATCAGCTGAGAGCGCACAGAGATACATTTGAGCAGCTGGGATTTGAGATCCGGCCGTTCGGTGACAGGGATTACGCGATCTCGGCTGTCCCTCAGGATCTGTTCGGGCTGACAGAAAAGGAATTTTTCCTGGAGATGCTCGATCAGCTGTCACCGGATACCGGGAAGACATCGATGGAGGAAGTGACGGCGAGGATTGCGACCATGGCCTGCAAGGCAGCTGTCAAGGGCAACACGAGACTGAGCACGCAGGAGGCGGATGCGCTGATTACGGAGCTGCTCTCGCTGGAGGATCCATACAACTGCCCGCATGGACGTCCGACCATCATCTCCATGACAAAGAGCGAGCTTGAGAAGAAGTTCCGGCGAATTGTCTGATCTCCGGCAGAGAAAAGGGTGAAGGGCAGGAACGGCGCGGACAGTCGGAAGGCCAGAGGCTGAAAGGAAAGGAATATGGGGCAGGAAGAGGAAAAGAAAAAACTGATCGTGCTGACGGGGCCGACTGCCTCAGGCAAGACAGAGCTTTCCGTCCGTCTGGCAGAGAAGATCGGCGGGGGGATCATATCTGCAGATTCCATGCAGGTCTACCGGGGGATGGATATCGGCTCCGCGAAAATCCGTCCGGATGAAATGCGGGGTGTTCCGCACCATCTGATCGATGTTCTGGATCCGGATGAGCCGTTCGATGCCGCGCTTTTCCAGCGGCTGGCGAAAATGGCGATGGACGGAATCTGGTCCCGGGGGCATATCCCGATCCTGACCGGGGGAACAGGGTTTTATATCCAGGGCGTCGTCTATGACGTTGATTTTACAGAGAATGACGGGGATATGAGCCTGAGGCGGGAGCTTGAGGCGATTGGAAGAGAACCTTCGGGGAAAGAGCGGCTGCACGAGATGCTCAGGGAGGTGGATCCCGATGCGGCAGAGCAGATTCATCCAAACAATGTAAAGCGGACGATCCGTGCCATTGAGTACCATCAGCAGACCGGGCAGACGATGTCAGCCCATAACCGTGAGGAGCGAAACAAGACGTCCCCCTATCGATTCGTCTATTTTGTTCTCGAGGACGAGCGGGATGAGCTCTACCGCCGCATTGATCAGCGCGTGGAACAAATGATCCGGCAGGGGCTTGAGAAAGAGGTCAGAACGCTTCGGGCAGGGGGCATCACCAGAGAAATGACGTCCATGCAGGGGCTTGGATACAAGGAAATGATGGATTATCTGGACGGGCTGATTCCTACGAGGAGGCTGTCCGCAGGATAAAGCGGGATACCCGGCATTTTGCCAAGCGCCAGCTGACCTGGTTTCGGCGTGAGCGGGATGTGACATGGATCCGGAAGCAGGACTATGGGCGGGATCCGGACAGAATCCTTGCGGCGATGCTCGATATCCTGCAGCGCCGCGGTATCATTCAGATAGAAGAACAAGAGGAGGACATGGGAAAGTGATACAACCTTCAATGGAGAAAATGGCGGAGACGATGGGCGTTTCCAGAGAGATCTATGAGCTGGGAGAACGGACGGCGGAGAAGCTGGAGGATCGTTTCCGCGAGGCCGACCGGACGGCTGCATACAATCAGATGAAGGTCCTCGCAGCCTTTCAGAAGAACCGGATCTCTGCGGAGCACTTCAACGGGTCGACAGGCTATGGCTATGACGATGCCGGAAGAGATGATCTTGAGAAGGTCTATGCCGATACGTTTCACACGGAGGATGCGCTTGTGCGTCCGCAGATTACATGCGGCACGCATGCCCTGTCCCTGGCGCTCTCGGCCAATCTGCGGCCGGGCGACGAGATGATCTCGATCAGCGGAAAGCCCTATGACACCCTGGAGGAGGTCATCGGCATCCGGCCTTCGAGAGGGTCGCTAGCAGAGTATGGCGTGACCTACAGGCAGGTTGAGCTGAAACCGGACGGAAGCTTTGACTTCGAGGCGATTGAGCAGGCACTTGGAGAAAAGACGCACCTGGTGGAGATTCAGCGTTCGAAGGGATATCTGACCCGGCCTTCGCTCAGTGTCGATGCCATCGGGGAGGCCATTCAGTTTGTCAAGGAGCGGCGTCCGGACATCATCGTTATGGTTGACAACTGCTATGGCGAGTTTGTCGACCGGACGGAGCCATCTGACTTCGGGGCGGACATGACAGTCGGGTCGCTGATCAAGAATCCGGGCGGCGGGCTGGCCCCGATCGGGGGCTATATTGCCGGGACGAAGGAATGCATCGAAAACTGCGCTGTCCGGCTGACCTCCCCGGGACTGGGGCGGGAAGTCGGTGCAAGCCTGAATGGCTCAGGCAGCTTTACCAGGGCTTCTTCCTGGCGCCGACGGTCACGGCAGCGGCGCTCAAGACCTCGATCTTCGCGGCCAGTCTCTATGAGCAGCTCGGCTTTCATGTCATTCCAGGCAGCAAAGAGCGGAGAAATGACATCATTCAGGCCATCGAGTTCGGATTCCCCGAGGGCGTCATTTATTTCTGCGAGGGCATTCAGCAGGCAGCTCCGGTTGACAGCTATGTGACGCCGCAGCCGTGGGCAATGCCGGGATATGATTCGGACGTCATCATGGCAGCCGGGGCATTCGTTTCAGGCTCCTCGATCGAGCTGTCGGCGGATGGCCCGATCAAGCCGCCGTATGCCGTCTATTTCCAGGGAGGACTGACCTTTGAGCACGGGAAGTTCGGAATCCTGAAGTCTCTCCAGAGGTTGTATGAGTGCGGCCTGGTGAAGCTTTCATGAGCCGGCGTGTTCTTATTGTGGGCTGCGGTGCAAGCGGCATGAAG
>USJM01000077.1 GCA_900555005.1 uncultured Lachnospiraceae bacterium
ATCCGGCCAGCCGGCTCCCTCCGTCGAGGTTCCTTCCCGCCATTCGAGAAGAAAAAGGCGTTCAAGAAAGTCATCTGCTTCCGCGCCCAGAAGGGACAGGAAGAACGACCGGAAGAAACAGCAGCCGATTCTGAGCCTTCCGCAGACAGCTCCGCTGATCGAAGGCTCTCCCCTGCACAAAGCAGCCCCAAAGCCGAACAGCCGTCCTCGCAGATGCACGACAGCTTTCAGCCTGATTCACAGTCGCATCAAGAGCAGGAGCATGAAACGCTGCCTGAGAATGTGCAGACGATTCCGGTTCCTTTCAGGCAGGCTGAAGCTGCGGCCAATACCGAACACCCAGAAAAAAAGTCCGCTCCACGCGCAGAGCGTCCCGTTCAGGTACAGGCGTCTGTGAAGACTGGGCGCGCAGAGAAGGTGCCGTCAGCGGCGCATGAGGAGCATTCGGTTCAGGCGGGGAGTTCCCCTCAGGAGGAGATTCCATCGCAGACAGGTTCATCCCGCTATCCTTTCTCCAGAATCACCGACGTTCTGAGCAAAAAGTGCAGCTTCTCTCCTGATGAAAAACAGCTCTCCATCATCCGTGATGTTCTGATGAAGGCCAGAAATAAACAGCAGTTTTACACCCTCATCGTCCGCAAATGCGGTCAGAAAAACGGCCTCGCATTGTACCACACAATCCGCTGTGCCTATAATGATCTCCTGTCAATCGAAGGCTGAGGCGATTACACCAGAAGCCTTGTCCGTTCCTCCTGCCGGGGCTCGTCTTCTGCGGGCTCCGGGCCAGACGTGTAGAGAACTGTGATGATCGCGGTCCCGCCATTCGCCGCACAGAAGATGCGGAACCTGCATGTCGTTTCAAGCGGCAGCTTTTCCACCGGATGCCCATGTTCATCCTGGATAATACAGGACTTCGTCTTTGATGCAAGCACAGCGCCGCCCTTTCTGGCATATATCTTCACTTTCGCCAGTTCGGTTCCCTCCAGATATGTGTCCTTCACGATCTCCGAGAGCTTTACACCTTTTCTGTATTCCTGAAGACACGCCTGGTTCATTGCCGGTACTCCAAATATCTTCTGCTGTTCCATCACAACATAATAGCGAAGATATCCGGACAGGCAGCGTGTCTGTGTCTGGAACAGAAGAATCACGGCTGCAGCGATCAGCAGTCCGATCATCGCTGCGATCATCCAGACGGTCTGCATGCTTCCAATCAGCGCCTGCACATCTGCGGCAATTTCGACTTCTGACGACTTTCCTCTGCGCGCTGCCACAACGCGGATGATCGATGTTCCATTTTCCAGCCCGCTGATGATCAACAGTGTTCCATTCACCTGCACACGGACGGACCGGCCTTCCATCACCTGAGCCGTGACGGTTGCCGGTACCTTGTCCCGGTGTCCTCTGCTCTCAGGCTGAACAATGCCCCAAGATCGACAGATGCCCGGCAAAGCTGCGGAATCAGTCCGCCAAGTCTGACGGGACCTGAAATATTCCCGATCATCGCCGGCGCTCCTTCCGTCTCTGTTTCCATCCCTTCCGTCTGCTCAGGCTTCTCAGTATACTGAAGTCCGTTTCTGTCATCAGAAGAGCTGCAGACTCCGTTTCAAACTCTGTTTCAGTCTCTGTTTCCAGCTCCGGCGAAGACAGGGTTTCTCTTGCCTGTGTACTCAATGTCAGCAGAATTCCGCTCAGGTATGATACATCCTCGCCCCGGATAAAGCTCCCGCCCGTCCGTTCCGCCAGATACCCCAGCAGATTCTCATCGATTGCTCCACTGGTTCCAAGGCCGATGGTATCGAACCGGATCCTCATGTCCCTGGCCTGCTCTGCCGCCGTCAAAGCCATTGTCAAGGAAGCCTTCTCCGCGGCCTCCTCGTCCTGCTCATGCGGCAGATCAATCATTCCGTCCGTCACGAGAATCACCCGTCTGTCCTGGCCTGAGGCATCTTCCTGCAGAATGGATACGGCCCTCCTCAAAGCACTCCCGATATCGGTATCCCCCCGTGTGTAGGATAACGCCTGTATGAAGGAACATGCACCGTCCGCCTGACCGCCTTCCACCTTGGACAGTGGGTATTCCGTGCCGATTTGATCCGAAAACGGAATGACAGCGGCCTTTCCTTCCAGCTCTGAGAGTTTTCGGATGCTGTCCTCGACTGCTTTTTTCATCTGGTTTCCCGGGTCTGTCGAGAACATAGAACCACTGACGTCCAGGACAAACACAACTTCCCGGGCAGCTTCCAGATTCACAGTCTCCCCCGATTCAGTGGCAAACGCCCCGGCGTCTGCCCGCCTCCCCAAAATCAGAAGGAGGAAGACCATACCGATGATCACCGGCAGTATCACAGCAGCATGCTGATACGGGACATTTCTTCGATGGATACGCTGTTTCATTAGAGTACCTCCCTGGCTGTAACATGATCGTGTGAAACCATCAATCTGGCGCAAGGCCCGGCTGCTGTATACAGAATCGAAATCTCGGAGTCGGATCATGGAAGATTAAGCGCTTTCCCGGGAAAAAAGACAGAAGAATCCATACGCAGATGAATCCATGGTGAACTGGAACTGGTTTTCGGGTTTTCTTGTTTTCTGGATTTCTGGTTTTCGGTTTTTCTTGTTTTCTGGATTTCAGATATTCGGATCGGAAGATAGAATTGATTCAACTTTAGAATTGAAGTGTCCTTATTCTACGATGTACGTGGTTTGTTTGCAAGAGGGTTCCCGTTAAAATGTTACAGCTTTTCACAATCATTCATACTTTCTTTACAATTGATTCATCTTACTGTAAGATATACGGAGATATATTGATTGATTTTGTTTATTTCCATGATACTGATGCCGGACAGCCGTCTGAATCAGTGATGAAAGGCTTCCCGGAAGCTGTCAAGAGGGGATTTTCATGATGAAACAGCGTAATATTACCCGCCGGTTCCATGCGATGCGCGCCGCCGTGATGATTCTGATGGCATGCGCATGTCTCATGTGTCTATTGACTGCCAGCCTGAAGCCGGCATACGCGGCAAACTCAAAAAACACGCTCCGTACTTCACGCTCAGCAGAAAGAAGCGGCGCAGGCTGGACCCGTGAGGGAGAAGCTGTCTCCTATATTCTGCCGTCCGGAAAGAAGGCTGCCGGGTTCAGGAAAATCGGCCGATACTGGTATCACTTCGATAAAGGCGGAACACTCAGCACGGGATGGTTTACTGTCAAATCCCGCCGCTACTTTGCCAAAAAAACCGGTACAGTCGGCAAAACATACGGCATGCTTCGAACCGGTTTCCGGAAGGTGGATGGTGTCTATTATTATTTCAACACAACCGGAAAGAAGGGCGTGGTCGGACGTCAGAAAACGGGCTGGATCACCGTGGGCAGATACCGCTACTATTATCATCCGGACGGGACGAAGGCCTCTGGTCTGACAACGATTGGCAGGAAGCTCTTCTACTTCTCCGAGACCGGAGCTGTTAAATACCGCGGAAGGCTCGTGACTGGCTGGAAAACCGTCGATGGCAAAAAATACTACTTCCGTCCCACGGGCAAGATCGGCACAGTCGGGGCCGCCTACAAAAACAAGAAGGTTAAAATCAAGAAGAAATATTACCGCTTCGACGCAGAGGGCGCGCTTATTACCAATAATACGAATACCGCTTCTTCCAGTACGGCACCGGTCGCCAGTGTTGTCTCAAACGAAGTCTTCATCGAGACCATCGGCGCCCTTGCACATGCAGACATGCAGCAGAGCGGGGTCCTGGCTTCTGTCACAACCGCACAGGCCATCCTTGAGAGTGCTTCCGGCACGTCGGTCCTGGCGATCTACGCAGGCAACCTGTTCGGGATGAAAGCAGCCCTCTCGGGAAACAACTGGCCTTCTGCATGGAACGGCGCAACCTACAAGAAACAGACGCTGGAATATATGAACAATTCCTACATCTCTGTCTATGCGGACTTCCGGAAATATGAAAACTGGGCACAGAGCGTCGCTGATCACTCTGCCTACCTGACAGGTGCACAGAAGTCGAAGGGGATCCTGCGGTATGCAGGGCTTGCAGGTGAGAAAGATTATAAAAAAGCCGCTTCCATCATCAAGGCTGGCGGCTATGCCACAGACCCTGGCTATGTTGCCAAGCTCTGCAGTCTCATCGAGCGCTACAACCTCACGCGCTTTGACTGACTGATGATCCAGTGAATTTAAAAAGGAGGGGACACCAGTCCGGCACTTTCCGCCGGACCGGCGTCCCCTCCTCTTATTTTCCACCAGGATCAGTCTCCATACAGATACATGTTCTGTACAGAGACCGGATCAGAGCCTCTTTCAGACAATACCCTGTGCATTCATCGCGTCAGCAACCTTGACAAAGCCGGCAATGTTTGCTCCGGTCACATAGTCGCGCTCTCTTCCATATCTCTTTGCTGTATCTGAGACATTCGCAAAGATATTGTTCATGATACGATGAAGCTTCTCATCAACCTCCTCAAAGGTCCAGGACAGTCTCTCGGAATTCTGGCTCATCTCAAGCGCGGAGGTTGCGACCCCGCCGGCGTTGGACGCCTTTCCAGGTGAGAACAGGAGTCCCTTGGACTGGATGTACTGAGTTGCCTCCAGTGTCGTCGGCATGTTTGCGCCCTCCGCGACACAGTAGCAGCCGTTTTCAACCAGCATCTTCGCATCATCCAGGTTCAGTTCGTTCTGGGTTGCGCACGGGCAGGCAATGTCGCACTTAACGCTCCAGACGCCCTTTCCTGTATGATACTCGGCATTCGGTCTCTTCTCCTTGTACTCAGTCAGACGTGCACGATGCACCTCCTTGACCTCCTTGAGGGTTGCGACATCGATTCCGTCCGGATCATAAATCCATCCGGTTGAATCAGAGCAGGTGACAACCTTCGCACCAAGCTGCTGAGCCTTCTCGATCGCGTAGATCGCGACGTTCCCTGCGCCGGAAACCGCAATGGTCTGTCCCTTGATATCTCTTCCATTCTCCTTCAGCATCGCCTCCAGGAAGTAGATCAGACCATAGCCTGTCGCCTGCGTTCTTGCAAGGGAACCGCCGTAAGAAAGTCCTTTTCCGGTCAGGACGCCCTCATAGCGGCCGGTCAGCCTCTTGTACTCTCCGTACAGATACCCGATCTCCCGTCCGCCTACACCGATATCCCCTGCCGGGACGTCTGTGTCCGCGCCGATATGACGATACAGCTCATCCATAAAGCTCTGGCAGAATGCCATGACCTCCCTGTCGGACTTTCCCTTCGGGTCAAAATCGGCGCCGCCCTTTCCGCCTCCGATCGGAAGCCCTGTCAGCGAATTCTTGAAGGTCTGCTCAAAACCGAGAAACTTCAGCGTTCCAAGCGTGACAGACGGATGAAAACGAAGTCCTCCCTTGTACGGCCCGATGGCGCTGTTGAACTGGACGCGGTACCCGTTGTTAACCTGAACCTGTCCCTTGTCGTCTACCCATGGAACGCGGAACATGATGACACGCTCCGGCGTCGTCAGTCTCTCCAGAAGCGCTTCTTTTCTGTACTCCTGCTCGTTCTCCTCGATCACCGGGCGAAGAGTACTCAGAACCTCCTTCACGGCCTGATGAAACTCCGGCTGTGCCGGGTTCTGTGCTACGACACGGTCATAGACTTCGTCTACATATGACATTGAATCTGTCCTCCTGAACCTGATAATTTGTCGTAATATCTCAACGCTCTTATTATAGTCGAAGAAACTGTGGCTTTCAAGCATTCCCCGGAAATAATTCCGTCTTGCCCGCGGTATTTGTTATATTTTTGGAACAATTCTTCGGATTCAAACATTTTCTGCGGTCAGCAGTTTTTCAGAAATGTTTCAAACCTTGCCCTGTCCTCCTCATACTCCCGGAGGCCGGTGTCGTAAATTCCCTGCAGCACGCCGGGATCCTTTGTGTAAGTCGAGACATGAATCGGCTCATGCGGCGCAAAGATGAATGCATGCCCCTCCTCCTCCAGCCTTCGTGTTGCTCTGAGCTGGCGGTTGTAGCGGATATGCCTCATCTCGATCGAATGGATCAGGTTCGGGTAGTTCCGAAGCAATGTCCGATAGGCAAACCTCATTTTTTCGGGTTCCCTGACGGAATCCTTCGGTCTGCACAGGATGACAATGACCTTGTCGCAGCCCGCTTCCAGCGCGTGCTGAACCGGCAGGGAGTTGCTGCATCCGCCGTCACAGTATTTTCTGCCGTGCACCTCAATCGGCCTGCAGACGACCGGAATGGAGCAGCTGGCCATGATGGCTGAATAGTCGGTCGAGGAGACATCCTCCTTTGTGAAATAATGCGGCTTTCCAGTTTCAACATCGGTCGCAACCGCCCACCATTCGGCAGGATTTCTGACCATCGCGTCGTAGTCAAGCGGATCAATGCCTCCCTCTGCCGTATAGTCCTGATAAATGCGCCTTAAATTGAAAACGGACCCGCTGCTTTTCCATGCCTGAAGGCCAAGGTATTCCGGATCCTGTACATGGTCGACGAAAAATCTTCTGTTTCTGTCCCGCTGTCCCGCCAGAAAGGAAGCGCCGCACGCGCACCCCGCGGATACGCCGATCACATAGTCCGGCTTCACCTGGTCATCCATCATACGATCCAGAATTGCAGCTGTATACGCGCATTTCATGCCGCCGCCTTCCAGCACCAGTCCAAGCTTCATGACTTTTCCAACTCCTTCTTTCCCTTTATGTTTTTCAATGTGAATCTTTCCCACGCCACAGCTGCTACTTTCCGCATCACTTCTTCAGTGCCGCCTCTGCCACGTGAAGCGCCAGCACCGATGTCGTGACCGCTCCTCCGCGCGGCACCGGCGTAATCATCGCTACGACCGGCTCTGCCTCCTCGAAGGCAACATCGCCACACAGTCTCCCGTCCGGACCGACATTGATCCCTACATCGATGACAACCTGCCCTTCGCGCAAAGACGTTCCTCTGACAACCCCCGCGTGACCGGCGGCAGCGACCAGGATATCCGCCTCCCCTGCAACAGAAGGCAGATCGGCTGTCTGCGTATGTGCGATCGTTACGGTTGCATGCCGCTGCAGCAGCATCATTGCGACAGGCTTTCCGATTACAGAGGACCTTCCGACAACCACCGCTCTTTTTCCCTTCGGATCAATTTGGTAGTGGTCGAGAATCTCCATCACCGCCTGCGCCGTGCAGGGCGGATAACCGATGGGCATATTGGTGAACACACCGGCCAGCGAGCCGTCCAGGGCGGATACCCGAGTTTTTTCCCCTGGAAGACACCGCTGAGCGATAAATCTGTCATGCCGTCGATATCCTTTGACGGAGAGAGCGCATTTTCAATCCGGGATGCGTTGAGGTGACCCGGAAGAGGGCGGAAAAGAAGAACGCCGTGGACAGCCGGGTCTTCATTGGCATCTTGAATCACAGCCAGAAGCTCCTCCTCGCCCACATGCTCAGGAAAAACGGCCGTCCTCACATTGATTCCGAATGAACGGCACCTTTTGACAGCCCCCTTCTCATAGGACAGATCGCTCTCCTTCTCTCCAACCCGTATGATCAGAAGACCGGGGATGATTCCTTTCTTCTCTGCCTCTTGAACTTTCTCTCTGATCCTGTCTGCAAGAGATTCGTTCACGTCCTTTCCGAGCATCAGCTGCGCCATACGCCGTTGTCCTCCGTTCTGTACGTTCTGTGCATACCATTCGTCCTGCCTGATTCAGACTTTCCCTGTTCACTGATTCCGCTGCAGGAAGCTGCGACAGACAGAAAGATGCGCTCAGTCTCATCCTGG
>USJM01000078.1 GCA_900555005.1 uncultured Lachnospiraceae bacterium
GAAGGCTCGGCCCCTCCGGCACCGGCAAAACGCTGTTGGCCCAGACGCTGGCAAAGATGCTGAACCCGAACATCAAGGTGATTGGTGTCGAACCTTCCGGAGCAGCATGTCTTTCGGCTTCTCTGAAGGCCGGTCATGTTGTAACACTTCCGACTGTCAGCACCATCGCGGACGGGACAGCCGTGAAGACACCGGGCGAGCATGTGTTCCCTTATCTTCAGAAGAATATCGATGAAGTTATCACCGTCGATGACGACGAGCTGATCGTGGCTTTTCTGGATATGGTTGAGAACCACAAGATGATTGTGGAAAATTCCGGGCTTCTGACGGTCGCGGCGCTGCGTCATCTTAAGGTGAGGGACAAACGTGTTGTCTCCGTTCTGTCCGGCGGCAATATGGATGTCATCACGATGTCGTCCGTTGTGCAGAGAGGGCTGATCCAGAGAGACCGGATCTTCACCTTCTCAGTCATGCTGCCGGATAAACCTGGCAGCCTTGTCAAGGTTGCAACCGCCATCGCACAGGCGCAGGGCAATGTCATCCGTCTGGCACACAACCAGTTTGTAACGACAAACAGAAGTGCGGCGGTCAAGCTGACCATCACGCTGGAGGCATTCGGGACAGAGCATAAGGAGATGATCCTGAAGAAGGTTCGCGAGGCGGGCTTTGAGCCGAAGATGGAGGATGCCGCCCTGTAAAGGAGGACAGACATTCTGAAGAGATGGCAGCCGGTGTATGCTCCATTCATCCATTCAGAAGAAAAGATCAGGAACGAGAGAGGTGTCAAGAAAAAATACTTGACACCTTTTTCATTATCCTGTATTCTTACGCAGGTGATGTTCAATGGAAAAGATTGTCGAACAGACGATGCTCTTTGATTTCTACGGCGAGCTTCTGACCGAGCACCAGAAACAGGTGTTTGGCGATGTCATTCTTGGCGATCTGTCTTTGAGTGAAGCCGCGGCACAGTACGGTGTCAGCAGGCAGGGCATTCACGATCTGGTAAGGCGGGTGGATGTGCAGCTGAGGGAGTATGAGTCGAAGCTTCATCTGGTGGAACGCTTTCTGAAAATTCGAAAGGAAGCGCTTCAGATCCGGCAGATGTGTGAGGACGGGGAAGTCGCCGGGGCAGGTGCCGGGAGCATCAGACAGATCTGTGACCGGATTTTGAATGAGCTGTGATGCGCAGGAATGAGATCTTCCCGGGACGGGCAAGAACCGGAGGCGGACAGCCGGAGAGGAGGCAGTGAATGGCATTCGAGAGTTTGTCGGATAAACTTCAGAATATCTTCAAGAACCTCCGCAAAAAGGGAAAACTGACGGAGGAAGATGTCAAAAGCGCGCTGAAGGAGGTCAAGCTGGCGCTCCTGGAGGCGGATGTTTCGTTCAAGGTCGTAAAGAGCTTCATGAAGGATGTGCAGGAGCGGGCGGTTGGCGCGGATGTCATGAATGGCCTGAATCCCGGTCAGATGGTGATCAAGATTGTCAGTGATGAGCTGACCTCTCTGATGGGATCGGAGATGGTCGATCTGAAACTGAACCCGCAGACCTCGATGACGGTCATCATGATGATGGGACTGAACGGTGCCGGCAAGACGACCACGTCCGCAAAGCTCGCGGCGAAGCTCAAGAGCAGAGGCTACAGGCCGCTTCTGGCCGGACTTGATATCTACAGACCGGCCGCGGTAAAGCAGCTGCAGGTCAACGCGGAGAAGATCGGCATCGACGTCTACTGGGACGACAAACATGAATTCCTGCCGCCTGATATTGCGAAGAACGCGGCCGGCTATGCTCAGCAGAACGGGTACAATATCGTAATCCTCGATACAGCGGGACGGCTTCAGATCGACAAGGACATGATGGACGAGCTGCATGAGATCAAGGAGAAGGTCACAGTCGATGACTCCATCCTTGTCGTGGATGCCATGACCGGACAGGATGCCGTCAATGTGGCTTCCGCGTTTGAGGAGAAGGTTGGAATCGACGGTGTGATCCTCACTAAGCTCGACGGAGACACACGAGGCGGCGCAGCGCTCTCTATCCGTGCGACGGTCGGGAAGCCGATCCTGTATGTCGGGATGGGCGAAAAGCTGGATGATCTTCAGCAGTTCTATCCGGACCGCATGGCGTCAAGAATCCTTGGCATGGGCGATGTGATGACGCTGATCGAGAAGGCCAAGCAGAATGTCAACGAGGAACAGGCGAGGGCCATGGAGCAGAAGCTCCGCAAGGCGTCCTTCGGATTTGATGATTATCTGGCTTCGATGGACCAGATGAAGAAGATGGGCGGGATGAAGTCTGTGTTGTCGATGATTCCCGGGGTCAGCTCGTCTCAGATGTCCCAGTTTGAGGATGCGATCGACGAGAAGGCTATGGCGAGAACCGAGGCCATCATCTACTCCATGACACCGAAGGAACGGTCCAATCCGGATATCCTGACCCCGTCGAGGCGGGCAAGGGTGGCAAAGGGAGCGGGCGTATCAATTGACGAGGTCAACCGTCTGTGCAGGCAGTTTGAACAGTCCAGAAAGCTGATGAAGCAGTATGGCAGTATGCTGAAGGGCGGGAAAAAGCGCCGCGGCTTTGGCGGGATGGGCGGCCTGGGCGGCATGAGGCTCCCGTTCTGAACAAGCGCATGTCCGGTGTGCAGAGAGCCGGAAAGCTGTGCCGCAGGAAGGCGGAGCTGGAGAAATCAGCAGGCGGACGCCTGAGGCCATACAGTCATCAGTGCGCAGTGCGGCTCACAGACAGAAGTACAAGAGCGGATGAATATGCGCGGATGCGTATTTTCACATATATTCATTACAAGCATCAATCTTATTATTTGGAGGAATGAAACATGTCAGTCAAGATCAGACTCAGAAGAACAGGAAAGCTGAAGACTCCGCACTACAGAATCGTTGTCGCAGATTCCAGATCACCGCGTGATGGCAAGTGCATCGCTGAGATCGGAACCTATGATCCGAACACCGATCCGAGTACCTTCCACATCAATGAGGAAGAGGCGAAGAAGTGGCTCAGCAATGGCGCTCAGCCGACCGCAGTCGTTGGCAAGCTTTTCAAAATCGCCGGAATCGTAAAATAAGACGAAGGGGACGCCGATGAAAGAGTTAGTGGAAACAATTGCAAAGGCTCTTGTCGAACACCCTGATGAAGTTGAGGTTACGGAGAAGGAAAGCGGGAGATCAATCCTGGTTGAGCTGAAGGTTGCCCCGTCTGATATGGGCAAGGTGATCGGAAAACAGGGCAGAATTGCGAAAGCCATCCGCTCCGTCGTGAAGGCTGCTGCTTCCAGAGACGACAAGAAAGTGATCGTTGATATCCTTCAATGACCTGGTGTCCCGCACTTTGGCATCCGCAAGGCGCGGGACTTTTTTTAAAGGAGTATATCTATGCTGCAGCCATACCTGCAAATCGGCGTCATTACATCCACACATGCTCTGAAGGGAGAAGTCAAGGTTTATCCGACAACCGATGATGTAAAACGGTTCGAAGACCTTACAGAGGTATACGCAGCCTCAGACCCGGAACTTGCGGGGGAAGCGCTTTTCGTAGAGTCGGTTCGCTATTTCAAGAATATGGTTATTCTGAAATTCCGGGGACTCGACCGCATTGAGGATGTGCAGGCGCTTCTCAGGAAGAATCTGTATGTGGCCAGAAAGGATGCGGTGCCCCTCGGAGAGAACCAGTACTATGTGGCTGATCTGTATGGGATGGAGGTCATCCGGGAGGAAGACGGAGCGTCCCTTGGAAAGATTGCAGATGTTCTGGTGACAGGCGCCAACGACGTCTATGTTGTCAAAGGGAAGATGGATCCGAAGAAGGAAATTCTGATTCCGGCAATCAGAGACTGCATCCGGAAGGTCGATCTTGAGGGCGGAACGATGACGGTGCATCTGCCCGATGGACTGGCCTGAGGCCGGAGGACCGGCAGAACAGACTGAAATCCTGAATGAAGAATAATGCGGACGGTGGATCACGGACAGCCGGAGATGTGCTCCCGGGGCGGGGGCAGGAGGAGCTCTTTGAATTTTCATGTGCTTACATTGTTTCCGGAGATGATCGAGGGTGCATTTTCCTCGAGCATCACAGGAAGGGCGAAGGAAAAAGGGATACTGACACTGGATTGTGTCAATATCCGGGACTTTGCGGAGGAGAAGAGAAAGGGGAGAGTTGACGATTACTCGTACGGCGGCGGAGCCGGCATGATCATGCAGGCGGAACCGGTGTACCGGGCGTGTGAGTCTGTCCTCGACCGGATAGGCGGACAGGAGGGCAGGAGACCGCGCGTCTTATATATGTCCCCTGCAGGAAGCAGGTTCAGCCAGCGGATGGCGGAGGAACTCTCCCGGGAGGAGGATCTTGTCTTTTTATGCGGACACTACGAGGGGATCGACCAGCGCGTGATCGATGAAGTGGTGACGGACGAGGTATCGTCGGAGACTTCGTCATGACGGGCGGCGAACTCCCTGCGCTGGTGATGATGGATGCGATCGCCCGCATGGTACCCGGTGTGCTGAGCAATGAGGAATCAGCCGGGACAGAAAGCTTCATGGGGGACGGTCTGCTGGAGTATCCGCAGTATTCCAGACCGGAAATCTGGCGGGGGCACAAGGTACCGGAGATCCTTCTGTCCGGAAACCACGGAGCGGTAGACCGCTGGCGCCGGGAACAGTCCTTGATGATCACGGCAAAAAAGCGGCCGGATCTGTGCGCCGGTGCCGTTTTGGATAAAAAAGACCGGAAGTTTCTGAGAGAATCAGGATTGACCGAAGCCTACCGGGACGCCCGTGAGGAATGAGAGGGGCCTGCCTGGTTACTTTGATGGTGTTGAGAGAGGGAGGAGCCATGATTCGCAATATCGTATATGATGTGGGATACGTCCTTGTCAGCTATACCTGGCGGGAGGCGTTCAAAGGATTCGGCTATGACGAGGCCGGCGTCCGGCGACTCTCGGAGCAGCTTTTTGGCAGCAGGGATTCCAAAAGCATCCGCACATACTGGGAGAAATACGACCTGCATGAAATCAGCGACGAAGAGATCGAGGAATACTGCTACAGCCATTTTCCGCAGGATACCAGGGCACTGAAATGGTTTTTCAGGGACCCGTCTGTCTGGTCTGTCTGCCTGTCGGATATCGCGGACACCATTCCTGTGATGAAACAGAAGGGCTACGGCGTTTATCTTCTGTCCAACTACCCGGAGCGGCTCTGGAAGTGCCAGGTGGAGAGCGCACCGTTCATGTCGGATGTTGACGGTGCGGTTGTTTCCTGGGAGGAGAGGTGCGGGAAACCGGCTGAACGCTTTTACCGGACCTTATTTGAGCGCTATGGACTGAAGCCGGAGGAGTGCCTGTTCCTCGATGACCGCAGGGACAATACAGACGCAGCTGAAAAACTTGGAATGAATGCCATCACGCTCAGTTCGCCGGAGATGAGACTGAGAGCCATCGCCGAGCTTGAACAGCTGCCGGATCTTTCCAGATAACAGAATCATAACCATACAGATGCCGGGAGGAGACACATGCTGAAGCAGTTATCGATCTACGCAGAGAACAAAAAAGGAACACTGGAGCACATTACGGGGGTTCTGCTCCGGGAGGGAATCAACATCCTGGGCTCCATGACGGAGGACAGTGCGGAGTACGGTGTCAACCGGATGGTGGTTTCCGATCCGGAGAAGGCAAAGGAGGCACTCCGGAAAGAGGGTTACCAGGTCAGCGTCAGGGATGTGGTCGGCGTTGAAGTAGAGGATAAGGTTGGAAATCTGAACCACCTTCTGAAAGTGCTCCTCGATATGAATATCAATGTCGGATATCTCTACCTGTCCTTTAACAGACAGAGCGGACTCCCGATTATGGTCTTCAGTACCGATGACGTCTGGGAGGTTGAGAATGCGATCCGCGACAGAGGGTTCCATACCCTGTAACAGAGAGACTGAAACAAGACTGGAGAGGAGGAAGGACGGGATCATGAGGACTGGAAGAGAGCGGCAGCAGCGGAATCTGGGAATAGACCTTCTGAGAATTTTCTGCATGTTTCTGATCTGCATTCTGCAGTCTGCGGGCAGGGAAGAGCGATGGTCCGCTATGTCGGGCGGGAGGAAGTCTGGTACAGTGTCTATATCCTCGAGACGGCGGCTTACTGTGCTGTCAATACCTATGGGATGATCTCCGGCTATGTCGGCATCCGCTCTGTACACCGGCCATCCAGAATCGTTGAGCTCTGGCTGAGGGTGTTCTGGTACTCGGCGCTGGGAACGCTGATTGCTGTGGCGGTGTTTCACCTTCCGGTGGAATCTGATACCCTCTATAAAGCACTGTTTCGACCATGTGGAAGACCTACTGGTATTTTTCAAGCTATGTGGGCGTATTTGTGGTTGAGCCATATCTGAACCGTCTGGTGAAATCGCTGGGCAGCACCGGCAAGAAGAAGCTTGCGATCACTTTGTTTCTCCTCTGTTCTGTTTTCACGATGGTGCCGCGCATTGCAAATAAAGACTTCCTGGGAATCAGTGCCGGGTACAGTTTTCTGTGGCTGTCCGTCATGTATATCATAGGAGCCTGCGTCAGGGAACTTACAGATCAGAATCATCCGGAGAGACAGAAGCAGGAGCGTTCAGAATCTGGCGGTGCGGAAAGAAGCATCACAGAAACAGAAGCCGCGGCTGGCGTGAAAGGACAGGTTTCAGAGAAAAACGCGGATTTCCTGCACCGGTCAGGCGCCTTCTATGCTATGCTGTACATAATCTGTGTCCTGACGACCTGGATTTCAAAGATCCTGATCGAGAACTGGACGACATCTGTGTACGGGGAGGCAAGATATGGCCGGCTCCTCTTTTCATATGCCAGCCCGACGATTGTCATCTGCGCTTTTTGCCTGCTGATGATTTTCAGCAGGCTGAAATGCAGAGGACGGGTGCTGAGGGGGCTGATCCGGTTCTTCTCCCCCCTGGCATTCTCCGTATATCTGGTGCAGCTTCAGCCTTACTTCTGGGAGTATGTGCTGGCAGGACGGTATCAGTTCATTGCGAAGCTCGGACCGGCAGCAGCGTGCCTGATGGTGCTTGTTATGGCAGCAGCCCTGTATCTGGATGCACGGCTGTCGATCTGGTGAGGATGGCGGCCTTCCGGCTTCTCCCTATCAGAAGGGTGGCGCAGGTGATCACCGATTTCGCACTCAGGCCTTTTGCGGGACTTACAGAACAGGAGAACAGAGAAGCTTCAGGGGATGCCTGATCGCCGGAAGAGATAAAAAGCGATTGCAGAAGGCAGAAGGATTCATGCCGCCTGACAGGCGGCGGAAATGGAGATGCTATGGAAAAGAGAGTAGTGGCAGCGCTTGGGCATCACGCAGTGGGAACGAATTTTCCGGAGCAGTATAAGGCTGTCCATGCATCTGTGAAGGTGCTGGCCGATCTGATCGAGGCTGGCTGCCAGCTGGTGATCACCCACAGCAATGCCCCGCAGGTAGGCATGATCCACACAGCACTCAATGAGTATGCGAAAAACCATGAGACCTACAATGCGCCGATGTCTCTCTGTTCGTCGATGAGCAGGGGCTTGTGGGGTATGATATTCAGAACATGCTGCACAGTGAACTGATGGACCGGGGCATATACCGGACGGTTTCAACCGTGATCACGCAGGTGATCGTGGATCCGTACGACGAGGCATTCTACCATCCGGTCAAGGTGATCGGACGTATCCTCACGAAGGAGGAAGCCCAGGAAGAAGAGAGTAAGGGCAACTATGTTGTCGAGGCGGAGGGC
>USJM01000079.1 GCA_900555005.1 uncultured Lachnospiraceae bacterium
AGCCACAGACAGAATACCGAGAAGATCGAGAATGCTTCCCTGAGTTATATTGAGCCGTCGGCGTCCTCCGCCTGTGAGATGATCGCCGAGATTCTCCAGTATTTCGAAGAGAATGTCCGGCTCAGGAGCCTTGAGGCAGACTGTATGTACGCCGGCATTCTCATCGATACCAACAATTTTGTAGCCAAGACAGGAGCCCGGACATTCGAGGCGGCTGCTTATCTGAGAAGAAGCGGTGCGGATATCACAAGAGTCCGGAAACTGCTTCGGGATGACATGGACAGCTATAAGGCGCGGGCCGAGGCGGTCCGGAATGCGGAGATCTATATGGGCGCCTATGCCATCTCGATCCTTCCGCCGGAAGGGCTGAAGAGCCCGAATGTTGTCGGCGCGCAGGCGGCGAATGAACTGCTGAACATTGTCGGTGTCAGGGCTTCATTTGTCCTGACTGACTATGAGAATGAGATCTTTATCAGCGCCCGTTCGATTGATGAGGCGAATGTCCAGCTCGTCATGGAAAAGCTTGGCGGCGGGGGGCATATCAGCATGGCAGGGGCCCAGCTGAAGGGGATGAAGATTGAAGAGGCACGGGATAAACTGAAGGAAGTCCTGAAACAGATGACAGATGAGAAGCTGATCTGACCGTGCAGAGATACAGAGAGATGGAGGAGAATTATGAAGGTCATTTTGCTGGAAGATGTGAAGAAGGTTGGAAAAAAGGGGGAGATCGTCGAGGTCTCTGACGCATATGCAAGGAACGTTCTGATCCGGAAAAACCAGGGTGTGGAGGCAACCAGCGCGAATCTCAATACACTGAAGCTGAAGAAAGCCAATGACGAAAAGGTTGCGGCAGAGAACCTGGCGGAGGCAGAAGCGCTGAAGAAGGAGATCGAGCAGAAGGCAGTGCTGCTCAAGGTCAAGACAGGGGAAGGCGGAAAGCTGTTCGGTTCGATTTCGAACGGACAGATTGCGGACGCGATGAAGGAGCAGCTCGGAATTGAGATCGACCGCAGGAAGATTGTGATTGATGCGCCGATCAGGAACACAGGCGAGATGGCTGTCGATGTCAAGCTTCATCCGCAGGTGAAAGCGGAACTGAAAGTCAAGGTGGAAGCGCTCTGATGCCGGATGAGGAACTGATCAAAAGAATACTTCCTCATGACCAGGCGGCGGAATCATCGGTCATCGGATCCATGATGATGGACCCTGAGGCCATCTCCGTGGCACAGAAGTATCTGAGTCCGGACGATTTCTATCAGAAGTCCTTCGCTCTGCTGTTTTCAGCCATCGTCTCTCTGGATAATGAAGGCCAGCCGGTCGACAGCGTGACAATCCAGAACAGGCTCAGGGAAATGGACGCGCCGGAGAATATCGCGACGGACAGTTATCTGGCGCAGCTTGTCACAGCGGTTCCGACTTCGACGAATATCGAATATTATGCGAAGATCGTAGCGGACAAGTCCAGGCTCCGGACGATGATCCGGACGATGGAGTCTCTGACGAACAGCTGTTATCTGAACCGGGAGAGTGTCCAGGCGCTGATGGCGGAGACAGAGGAGAAGATGTTCCGGGTCCTTCAGACGAAGGAAAGCCAGGACTATGTGCCGATCCAGGATGTGGTGATGGAGGAGATTTCAAAGATCTCCGCGGCGGCACGGCAGAATTCCAGTGTCACGGGGCTTTCGACAGGCTTCGCGGATCTGGATTTCAAGACATCCGGTTTCCAGCCGTCCGACCTGATCCTCATCGCCGCAAGGCCGTCGATGGGGAAAACAGCATTTGCCCTGAACATCGGGGATTATATGGCGATCCACCAGCATAAGAATGTCGCGATCTTCAGTCTGGAGATGTCAAAGGGCCAGCTTGTCCGCCGCCTGTTTGCGCAGGAGGCCAATATTGATGCCCAGAAGCTGAGAAATGGAAATCTGGCAAGCACCGAATGGGACAGTCTGATTGCCGGCGCGGATATGATCGGCAAGTCCGGGCTGATCATTGATGACACGCCTGGCATCACGGTACCGGAGATGCGAAGCAAGTGCCGGAGATACAAGCTTGAACAGGGGCTTGATATCATTATCATTGATTACCTGCAGCTGATGAGCGGTTCATCGAAGCGCAGCAGCGATTCCAGGCAGCAGGAAATTTCAGAAATCTCGAGATCCCTCAAGGGACTGGCCAGGGAGCTGAATGTTCCGGTCGTCGCGCTTTCGCAGCTCTCCCGTGCTGTCGAACAGAGACCGGATCACAGGCCGGTGCTCTCCGACCTCCGGGAGTCCGGCGCCATCGAGCAGGATGCCGATGTCGTCATGTTCCTTTACAGGGAAGATTACTACAAACCGGATACCGAGCGGAAGGGGATTGCGGACTGTATCATTGCCAAGCAGAGAAACGGTCCTCTGGGAGATGTGGAGCTGGCCTGGCTGCCGGAGTACACGAAGTTCGCCTCGATCGAGCGGAGCATGCCGCAGGTGTAAGATTGGGGATACAGAATCGGCACAGGAACGAAAGAGATCAGGAGACCAGAAAACATGAACAATGCGAGTGTAGAGGAATTTTTTGACAAGGTGCTGACCGTCAGGCTGACGCCGGACAGACAGGCACTGGATATCATTGACCAGACGCTTCTGCCGGCGACGGTGAAAAGAATCAATCTCCGCACGAAGGAAGAGATCTGGGAAGCCATCAAGAAACTCAGAGTCCGCGGAGCACCGGCGATCGGGGTAAGCGCCGCATATGGCATGGCTGTCCTGTCCTCCAGAAGCCAGGCAGCGGATTTTGACTCATTTTACAGTGAATTCAAAGCCAACAAGGAATACCTTGCCTCCTCCAGGCCGACTGCTGTCAATCTATTCTGGGCGTTGAACCGGATGGAGAAGACGCTGCTGGACAATCGGACGAAGAGCATTCCGGAGATTCAGGAGATCCTCTACCGGGAGGCCGACAGAATTCAGGCGGAGGATATCCAGATCAGCCGGAATATCGGTGAGATCGGGTTCGGCCTGCTGAAGGATCTGAAAAAAGAAGGGCGTCCGGTCGGGATCGAGACGCACTGCAATGCCGGAACGCTGGCAACTGCCAAGTATGGAACGGCGACCGCTCCGATGTACATTGCGCTGGAGCATGGCTGGAAGGGAACAGACATGCATGTCTACTGTGACGAGACCAGGCCGCTGCTTCAGGGCGCCAGGCTCACGTCGTTCGAGGTTGCGTCGGCAGGCATCACCACGACCGTCCAGTGCGACAACATGGCCTCCAGCCTGATGAGAGCCGGGCTGATCGACATCATCTTTGTAGGCTGCGACCGCGTCGCGAGAAACGGTGATTTTGCGAACAAGATCGGGACATCCGGGCTTGCCATCATTGCAAAGCATTACGGGATCCCGTTCTACGTCTGCGCGCCGTCCTCGACGATTGATATGGAAACACCGTCCGGCAGCCAGATTCCGATCGAAATGCGCGATCCGGATGAGGTCACGGAGATGTGGTATCAGGAGCGGATGGCGCCGGAGAATGTGGAGGTGTATAATCCGGCGTTTGATGTCACAGACCACTCCCTGATTACGGGAATGATTACAGAGAAGGGACTGTGCACAGCGCCGTTTGAGGATGCCTTCCGGAAAATCGGACTGTGAGAGAAAAAACGCTGTATCACGTACAGGATTTGCAGAATGGGTCGGGTGCACAGGCACCCGGCCCATTCTGCGTCTGGCGCGCAAGGCGTGCTTTTCCGGGAGGCTTCTGCATAAATGTTACAATATTGTTAAAAAATAAGGCCTGAAATCTTGACAATGCTCCCCAAGGATGTTAACATAGCGACAGTTGATTTGTAACATATCCGTAATATTTGAAAAAAATCCGAAAGAATATGGGAATCAAGGGGGCATGGCCAATGAATAAGGCAATGGCAAAAGCAGTAGCGTTCTGTCTGGCGGCAGGGCTTACCTTCACTGGTACAGGAGCGGCGGTATATGCTGGCGGAGATGTGGCGCTGGTAGGAGTCGGGACGCTGGCAGATGCAGGGAACCAGAAGAAGACAGAGTCGGAAGCTCAGATCGAAGCACCGCAGACCGAAGCGCCGCAGACCGAAGCACCGCAGACCGAAGCGGCTCAGACCGAAACACAGGCCCAGTCGGAGACAGCTCCACAGACGGAAGTCGACAAGAGCATGGTGGGAACGACAGGCTTTGCGCTTTGCGATGGCCAGATCAATGTCCGTGCATCCGGGGATACGGATGGCGAGATTGTCGGTGTCCTGAATAATAAGAATGCTGTTCAGATCGAGGATGTTGACGAGAATGGCTGGTACAAGATCAAGTCCGGCAATGTTGAGGGGTATGTGGCAGGACAGTATATTGCCACCGGGTCGGACGCACAGCAGATCGCAGCAACGTCCGGATATACAACCGCGGAGGTTGGGGCGAAGGTGCTGAATGTTCGCGCTGACAAGAGCACAGATTCAGATATTGTTGCGACAGCGACTCAGTCCGATTCCCTTGAGGTTGTCCAGGATGATGGCGACTGGCTTAAAGTCTGCATCGACCATGACACCTATGGATGGGTTTCCGCGGACTATGTCTATGCGAGTACGGCATACAGCTCCGGAATGACTGTATCGGAAGAATCTGAGAGTACGGCACAGAGCGAGGCGCAGGCAGCCGCAGCAGACAGCCAGGCGTCGCATGAGGGAACAGACGCGGCAGAGACGGTATCAACCGACGCGGCACCTTCCGAGACGGTGCCGGCTGACACTTCCTCTGATCCATCTGCTTCAGCCGATGACAGCTCTTCAGATGTGACATATACGGATACAAGCACAGCCTCGAATTCCGAGTCTGATGCCCTGTATCAGGCGTACCTTGCGGCACAGGATGCGGCAATGCACCCGGTCAGCGAGGAAGACGCAAAACAGAAAGCGGATGCAGCGGTCAGCGCATACCAGGCGTATCTCCAGTCGCTTGGCGTTTCAGCCGGGACCTCCCAGGCGACAGACAGCCAGGCGTCACAGAGCGCGGATACTTCCAGCCAGCCGGCTGAAACAGCGGTATCCTCGGTCGGGACCGATGCAGATGCTCTCTATCAGGCATACCTGCAGGCGCAGGATGCAGCCAATCATCCGACGGATGAGGCAGACGCGCAGGCAAAGGCGGATGCGGCGATTGCGGCTTATCAGGCATATCTGAATGCCATCGGAAGTGGAAGCACATCGTCTCAGACACAGGAGACCACCGCTGAGACAACAGCGCCGGAAACCTCCGCGTCGGAGACGACTGCCGAGACATCGGCGCCGGAGACTTCCGCACCGGAGACGAGTGCTGAGACATCAGCGCCGGAGACAGAAGCGCAGCAGACCTCTTCTCTGGGAGCTCAGATCGCGGCATATGCGACACAGTTTGTCGGCAATCCGTATGTGTACGGCGGGGCAAGTCTGACCGGTGGTGCGGACTGCTCTGGGTTTACGATGGCAGTCTTCAGCCACTTCGGTATCAGCCTTCCGCACAACGCGGCGGCTCAGTCCGGATGCGGAACGCAGGTATCGCTTTCTGACATCCAGCCGGGGGACCTGCTCTTCTATGACAACGGCGGCGGAATCGGACATGTCACAATCTATATCGGAAACGGCCAGGTCTGCCACGCATCGAATGAGAGAACGGGTATCACCATCTCCTCGATCAGCTACCGCAATCCGGTATGCGCAGTCAGAGCATGGTAAGCAGATAGTTTGAATACTGGGAAAAGGATTCTCGCAATCGTGAGAATCCTTTTTTTCGGAGCGCGGGCGGACGGGGCCTTCGGCAAAGCAGTCAACCGAGTAAGAATGAACAGCTTTGAAAGAATGCACAGCATTGGGAGACGAAACGTTTCAGAGGCGCAAGGACACCGCCCGACAAAAAAGAGCGGCAAAATATATAGATCGATAATAATATCAGACAACACATGAAATATAACGATAAAGTTGAACAGAATACCCCTTGCATTCTTCCGGATTGAGGCATATAATTCTTTTTGTGCTTCGGAAGAGAAAACACCGAGCCGCCAAAAAGAATAAGCGCTTTTAGCTCAGTTGGTAGAGCACCTGACTCTTAATCAGGGTGTCCAGGGTTCGAGCCCCTGAAGGCGCATTGGAAAGCACCGATTCTACGAGCATTCGCTCTGGGGTTGGTGTTTTTATTATGCGCGTAAAAAACCGTCCCCGTTTTTCTCGCGAACGGTTGCCTGCTGCAGCATCTGGAAGGAAGTTTGGCCAAGCCCACGCCTGCATCACGAACAGACAAGCGTGGCGCTGGCTGGCAGTACCTTCTCTTTGACCCAGTTCCAGGCGCCCATGAGGGTGCTGTCAATATAGTAGGCATCATCTGTGATGCCCTTGCTGTTTCTCATATATGCTTTATGGCGCATGCTCAGCCACTGTCCGAAGCTGCCGGTTACGGCCGCCGGATCAAAAGGCCGCGTCCTGAGAATTTTTTCAGTCAGATGATGAAGTCTCCATTCATACTTGACATGCTCCTTGCTGCCATAGTGAAAGGCCGGGTTGTGAGGCCTTGAGAAGGAATCTCCAAGGTAGTGGAACCGAAGCCCGGCGGTATACCACCACAGCCAGCTGTCCCTGTAAGCCTTCCCGAAAAAAGAAACGATTTCCTCCCGTCTGACTGCATAGCTGTGCCCATATGACCAGTCGTTTATATGGTGACCCATGTAAGAGAATTTATTGTAGTCAGGCATCACACATCCGAGGCAGAAAGCCAGCTTCTCTGTCTTTGATATGTGCAGCGGACGAACCATCCGCTTTGCGTAATTCCAGTGATCAATTGTTCTCATTCGGTCATTCCTTTGCTGTAAATCCCTGCCGCTGATGGCTGGCACGCGTGCGCCTTACGGCTTGTCAGGCCGGCCTTGTCTGCGGGAACAGGGTATAAGTTGTTTGTATTGAAAGAAATATTGCCTGAATTTCTACAAATGATTGTACATTCATTTGTCAATGGTTTTCAGGCAAAAAAGACGGAAATGCTTCGATTTATCAGATTGAACAAAACGCCTAAGCCCTGCCGGAGAGCGGGTTTGAATGTGGATAATGTGGATAAGTTCGTGTATAACTCGACATTTTCGGCCTTTTTTCGTCTTAGGTGTGTGGATAAACGGTGTGGAAAACAATTCACGATGGCCGGATGGCTGTGCATCAGGGGGCTTGATTTTGTGCAGTTTCAAGACAGAAGGTCATTATCTGACAATGAAGGGAAATGTGGCCGGACACAATTTACAGTAATTATCTGACAAATATTCGGCACTCAGTGCTCTTCAGCCGGAGGCCGGCTGATCATCTTGCAGATCGGGTTTCCCTGGGCGGAAAAACGTTCTTCATATTCTGTCATGACATTTCCCACCATCATATCCTCCTGGTGGTGCAGATCAAAGGTATGTGCCAGAAGAGTCCATCCTTCCGCTTCTGTCACTTCCTCGAGGGAAAATTCAAACAGATCTTTATTGTCCGTTTTAAATTCTACCGTTTCACCAGTTGTCAGAATCTGACTGTAACGAGCCAGAAATTCCTGGAAGTCAGTCTTCTTTTTGCATGACGTGCCTTTGGCCACGGATCAGAAAAATTCAGATAAATACGTTGTACCTCTCCTTTTTCAAAAATATCCGGAAGAATCCTTGCATCAATACACATAAACTTCAGATTATCCAGTTTTTCTCCGTCTGCTTCCATTCTTTCTCTCTTCTGCAGTGCACGAAGCAGAACACTGTCATACATCTCAACACCTATAT
>USJM01000080.1 GCA_900555005.1 uncultured Lachnospiraceae bacterium
TCCTCGCTTGTGTGCACCTTTGTCTCGTGATATCCCTGATACTGGTCCATATCCATTTTGAACAGTCCCCTTTTTGCGATGGTGCCTTCCGACACTAGAATTGATAGGATTGTACTACTTTTCAAGCGGTATCGACAAGCCCTGGCTTTCGGAATGGGGTATGGTATTGGTGCGAACAAGAAATGAGGGAGATACGCCGGCAGAAAGCCGGATGAATCGTTGTGATAAAGGTGCAACCAGTCCAGAAAGGGGTAAATGAACATGAGCGAACTGGAAAGCAGGCTGACGAAGGAGATGGGCAAGAGCGTCAGGGATGCCTCGAACGAGGAGCTGTACAAGGGACTTTTGGCAGTCACACAGGCGGAGGCAGAGAAAAAGCTCCCTTTCGAGAGCAAAAAAAAGAAGAAAATCTACTATCTGTCTGCGGAATTCTTAATTGGTAAGCTGCTTTCGAACAACCTGATCAATCTCGGACTGTTCGATGAGACGAGGGAGCTTCTGGAGAAGAACGGCAAGGATATCACGGCAATCGAGGAGATCGAGGAGGAGCCCTCGCTCGGGAATGGCGGACTTGGCCGTCTGGCTTCCTGCTTCCTGGATTCCATCGCAACGCTGAACCTGAACGGCTGCGGTGTCGGGCTGAACTATCATCTGGGACTGTTCCGCCAGGAATTCGTGGATCATCAGCAGAAGGCAGAGCCGAACCCGTGGCTGAAGAAGTCCGGCTGGGAAGTAAAGACCTCCAGGGGTTACGATGTGACCATGGCCGGGAAGACCTACCATTCCACGCTCTATGACCTGTATGTGACGGGATACGAGAGCGAGACCATTCCGCTGCATCTGTTCGATCTGGACACAGTTGACGAAAGCATCGTCCACGACGGAATTGATTTTGACAAGAAGGATATCGCAAAGAACCTGACCCTGTTCCTGTACCCGGACGATTCCGACGATGACGGACGCAAGCTCCGCATCTATCAGCAGTACTTCATGGTCAGCAACGGTGCGCAGCTGATCCTGGACGAGTGCGTCGCAAGAGGCAGCAACCTGCATGATCTGGCGGATTACGCAGTCTTCCAGATCAATGATACGCATCCGACCATGATCATTCCGGAGATGATCCGCCTGCTGGAGGAGAGAGGCATCAGCGAGGATGAGGCTGTTGCCATTGTCTCAAAGTGTGCTGCGTACACGAATCACACGATCCTGGCGAAGCGCTTGAAAAGTGGCCCATTTCCTATCTGAAGGAGATTGTTCCGCAGCTGGTGCCGATCATCGAGGCACTGGATGACCGTGTCAGAAGAAAGTATGACGATCCGTCGGTCGTGATCATCGATAAAAATGACACGGTGCATATGGCGCATATTGATATCCACTACGGAAAGTCGGTCAACGGTGTTGCAAAGCTTCACACGGAGATTCTTGAGCAGACGGAGCTGAGAAACTTCTATAATATCTACCCGGAGAAGTTCAACAACAAGACGAACGGGATTACCTTCCGCAGATGGCTGCTCTCCTGCAATCCGGATCTTGGCCGCTACATCGCCGGGAAGATCGGAAGTGACTTCATCCGCCACTCGGAGAAGCTGGAGGAATTCGGGAAGTATGCGGATGATGAGCAGGTTCTCAGCGATCTAATGGCGATCAAGAGCCGCAATAAGGTACGTCTTGCGAAGTATCTGAAGGACACCCGGAATATCGAGATCGATCCGGACTCCATCTTCGATATCCAGGCAAAGCGTCTGCACGAGTACAAGAGGCAGCAGATGAACCTTCTGTGGTGCATCCACCATTATCTGGATCTCAGACGCAAGGTCGAAGCCGGTCAGGCGCTGGATGATCCGAAGGTGACGGTCCTGTTTGCTGCAAAAGCCGCACCGGCATATATCATCGCACAGGATATTATCCACGCGATCCTCTGCCTGCAGGATATCATCGAGCATGATCCGGAGGTTTCGAAGGTCTTCCGTGTCGTGATGGTCGACAACTACAACATCACGGTTGCGGAGAAGCTGATTCCGGCCTGCGATCTGTCCGAGCAGATTTCACTCGCTTCCAAGGAGGCGTCCGGAACCGGAAACATGAAATACATGCTCAACGGCGCAGTCACGATCGGGACAGAGGATGGTGCGAACGTCGAGATTCACAACCTTGTCGGGGATGACAACATCTACATCTTCGGGATGAGAAGCCCGGAGGTCATCAGCCACTATGAGAAGGCAGATTATGTCTCCCGTGACTGGTACAACAGGGATGCAGTGCTGCGTGAGGCAGTCGACTATCTGACCGGCAGCAGGATGATGGAGATCGGCAATGCCGAGCGTCTGAATCGTCTGAAGAACGAGCTCCTGAATAAGGACTGGTTCATGACCTTCCCGGATTTCGAGGCTTATTCGAAGACCAGGGAGCAGGCGTACAGAGACTATGCAGACAGAAAGGCATGGGAGAGAAAGTGCCTGATCAACATCTCAAAGGCCGGTTATTTCTCCTCCGACCGCACGATCGAGGAGTACAACAGAGACATCTGGCAGGTGCAGTAAGCTTCTGACGGAAGAATATCAGACCCCCTCGGGCACTGTCTGTGAGTCACGGGCAGTCCCTGAGGGGGTCTTTTCTGGAAGAGAAGGGAACCATTCACAGGCGGCGAAAATGGGCTTGACCCGGGATGATGAGAGGGTATACTGTATTCGTCCGGCCACTGTGCCGGTTTCCGAAGCAAAAGTCAGATCAATTGAGGAAAGGAGTGCGCGTTTATGGACGGAGACGGTGTTCGAATATGGTTCTGTTCTTCTGTCTGCGTGAAGATGAGCCGGGCAGACGTCACATGGCGCACAGCCTTTCTGTGTGCTGACATCTGACCCCGGAGGGGACGGATTTTCATTTCTGTACATGTTCATTCTTCATTCCCGGAAGAGCAGTTACATCTGACAACATCAGTCTTCTTCTTCAGAAGCATTATGGTATCTGATTCAACAAAAAATTGAAGGAGAAAGACAGAATATGACAATTGAAGAGAGAGTAGAGAGGATAACGGCTCTTCTTGCAAAACATGATATTGCAGGACTGAAGGAAGCCTTCAATCACATGGAGCCGGTTGACATCGCGGAGATCCTGTCGAAGTTCCCGGATGAGAAAAGGATCGTCTTGTTCCGGATTCTGCCCAAGGATGAGGCCGCCGATACCTTCAGCGAGATGGAGCCGGAGGAGCAGCAGAAATTCCTGGATAATTTTACCGATCAGGAAGTCAAGGATGTCCTGGCGGAGATGTACACGGATGACGCTGTTGACATGCTGGAGGAGATGCCGGCCAATGTTGTGCGCCGGGTGCTGAGCAAGGTCAGACCGGAAGATCGCAAGGACATCAACGCTCTGCTGAAATATCCGGAGGACAGCGCCGGAGCGGTCATGACGACTGAATATGTCCGGCTGCGCCCGAATATGACGGTCATGGAAGCCATCCGCTGGATCCGTGCAAACGGTGAGGACAGTGAGGATCTCTACACCTGTTATGTGACGGACACCGCCCAGAAACTGCTGGGTGTTGTCACAGTCCGTGAGATGCTTCTGTGCAAGCGGAATGCTGAGATCAGCGACATCATGACAAAGGATGTCATCTCGGTTCATACGACGGAGGACCGGGAGAACGCGGCGAAGCTGTTTGACCGCTATGACTTCACAACGATGCCCGTGCTGGATGCGGAGAACCGGCTGGTTGGTATCATCACGGTCGATGATGCCATTGATGTCATGACAGAGGAGGCTACGGAAGACTTCCAGAAGATGGCCGGAACCACCCCCGAGGAGGCGCCATACCTGAAGACACCCGTCATCCGGATGGTCGGTCACCGGATTATCTGGCTGATCGTGCTGATGATGGCGGACATGGTCTCCGGCGGAATTCTCGGGAAATTCGAGGATACGCTGACGGCAATTCCGGTACTGATCACATTTATCCCGATGCTGACCGACACGGGCGGTAATGCAGGCTCGCAGTCCAGCACGCTGGTTATCCGGTCGCTGGCGCTGCATGAAATCAGCGTGAAGGACGCGCTGAAGGTCATCTGGAAGGAGTTGCGGGTTGCATTGATCTGCGGACTGATTCTGGGCGCCCTGAACTATATCCGTATTCTGATTCAGTACCCGGGGCATGAGCTGATCGGGCTGACCGTCGCGATTGCGATGCTCTGCACGGTTGTCATGGCAAGGTGATTGGCGGTGTCTTGCCGCTGATCGCGACAAAACTCCACCTCGATCCGGCCATGATGGCATCCCCTCTGATCACGACCATCGTGGACTCCTGCTCGCTGCTGATTTTCCTCAGCATCTCGCGGGCACTGCTGCACATTCCGGGGTAAATCCCTGATCATTCCGGGGCGATGCTCGAGCGTCATGCAGATTCCGGGCGATCCCAGCGTGAGACTCGGGCGGTATGCAGTTCCAGTCCCACCCAGACGAGCAGATGAGGCGGTTCGGGCGGTATGCGGCAGCCTGCAGAACTGGGGATATCCCGGAAACTTCTAAAAAAACGCCCGGGCGGCGATCGGATGGATCACCGCCCGGGCGGAAGCAGTATTCTGGGAGGGAGTGCCGGCCGACTTTCGCCGACCAGCATGAGTATGAAAAGTGTTATCAAATGCTTTTTGTTCATCTGATGGCTATACTATAGAGGCAGAATGTGTACAGACTGTGCTGAACCTGTGAACAATTGATGGCGTCTGAAGACCTGAAGATCGAAATCCGGGGGCAGGACACATATACAGAAGGAGAATTTGAATTGAAAAATGCAGCCATTATCCTGTTTGTCGCAATGTATGTCGTCATGATTGTACGGCCGAAGTGGAGAACGCTGGCTGCCCTCATCACGGGAGCCATCTTTCTGGTTACGGGAATTCTGCCGGTGCGGAGCGTATTCAATGAAATTGACTGGAATGTCATTCTGATGATTGCCGGGACGATGGTGGTTGTCGATTACTTCATTGAATCAAAGATGCCCAACCGCATCGCGGACATTCTGCTGGACAAGGCTGACAATGTCATGTGGGTGACAATCTATATGTCTCTGTTTGCGGGCGTCATCTCCGCCTTCATTGATAATGTCGCGACGGTTCTGATGGTTGCCCCGGTCGGTCTTGCGGTCTGCAGGAAGCTGAAGATCAGTCCGGTCGGAATGCTGATCAGCATTGCCGTCTCCTCTAATCTCCAGGGCGCGGCAACGCTGGTCGGGGACACGACCTCCATTATGCTCGGCGCCTACGCCCGCATGGACTTCACCAGTTTCTTCTTTATGAAGGGGCGTCCGGGAATCTTCTGGGCGGTGGAGCTCGGCGCACTCGCAACCATCCCGGTCCTGATGCTGCTCTTCCGGAAACAGAAGGAGCCGGTTCATGCTGACGAAATGACAAAGGTGTCGGACTTCGTCCCTTCCTTCATGCTGCTCAGCGTTGTCGCGGCATTGATTACGGCATCCTTTATTCCGGGCAAACCGGACATCACCAACGGCCTGATCTGCTGCTGCATGGCCGGAGTCTCCATCCTTTATGATCTGATTCGGACGAAAAAGACGAAGGGGCTTGTCAGGGCACTGAAGGGGATTGACTTCAGCACGATCTATCTGCTTATCGGCCTCTTCACCGTCATCGGAGGGATCAAGGCGGTGGGGATCATCGACGACGTTGCGGCGGCGATCAGCAGGATCGGCGGAAGCAGCCTGTTTCTTCTGTATACGGTCGTCGTCTTTGGAAGTGTTGCGATTTCTGCATTTATCGACAATATCCCTTATGTTGCGACGATGCTTCCTGTGATGCAGGGTGTCTCGACGATGCTCGGGATCGAGCCCTACCTGCTTTACTTCGGTCTGCTGACCGGGGCCACACTTGGCGGGAACCTGACACCGGTCGGCGCCTCCGCCAATATCACCGTCATCGGGATTCTGGAGAAAAACGGAGAGCGTGTGTCATTCAGCGATTTTGCCAGGATCGGAGTCCCGCTTACACTGACGGCGGTGCTGGCAGGGTATCTGTTTATCTGGGCTGTGTGGCACTGAGAACTGCTGTACATAGAAAGAGACGACATAAAAGAGGACAACTGGCTTTTGAATATAGCCAGCTGTCCTTTTTTGTTCAGCGATGCCCTGAGAGAATGTTGCCGCAGGAGATCAGGCACGGAGAATATCTGTGAAGAAAGTACTGGTGCTGGTGACTGCAAGAATGATTGCGATCACGATGATGGCGACGATCAGAAAGCAGAAATAGGACCGTGCAAAGTTCCGGAGATTGCGGTTCTTCGTTCCGCCGACGGAAAAAACGATCAGCAGAATCAGCCCGATCAGCGGGATGCTGAAGAGAATCTCGTAACCGAAATAGCCCCACATGGAGATGGGCTTCCATTCGTCAGGAATGTTATCCTCCGTGATGTTCGGTTGATATGCCGTAAAAGGGGCAAAGCCGCCGGAAGGCGCTCCACAGTATGGGCAGGCGCGGCTCCCATCCGGGAGCGGTTTTCCGCAGTTTGAACAATACATGATGATTCCTCCTTGATATGTAAACAGGCCGGTTAATATGTATCAGTATACGGAATATTGAACAGCTGCGCCATACGCATTCTAAAATGCAGCAGAGGAAAAAGGAAAGGCGGAACCAGGAACCAGTCAGCAAAGCGGCCGCCAGAAACCGGTATAGTCGCCGGATATGATATGGAAAACGTGCGGATCACAGATGGATACTTGACAATGTGAGAAGTCTGTAATATTATAAGCACAGATTTTAATAATTTTGTAATATTTGAAATGAAAAAGAAATAAGATTCAAAGATTTGTTCAAGATTTTGGAGGTTGACGGATATGAGGAACGCCGGAAAGATTGCAGCAGTTCTTTCGATGGGAATGGCGCTCAGTGCAGTGTGCGGAGTGAACGCATTCGCAGCGGACAAGGCATTCAGCCTGGATGTGGCAAACTGGTCACAGCAGGACTGGAACAGTATTGCGATGACGAACGATGACACTGTCACGTCTGGCGCAATCATCCGTTCTTCCGCTTCGACAGATTCGGATGTTGTGGGGTATCTGTACAGAGGTGCCGCAGTCAACGTCCTGGATAAGGGCGATACCTGGACGCAGATCCAGTCCGGCGCTGTGACCGGATACGTGATGAATGATTATCTGGTCTACGGAGAGGCGGCAAAGGGCCTTGCGGACTACTACGGCAAGGAAGGCGTTGTGGCGAACTGGAACGATGTGAATGTCTTCACGGACAAGAGTGCAGACTCCGTTTCAAGGACCGTTTCAGACGGAACCGCGTTCCCACTGGTCTCCGACGAAGGCCACTGGCTGCTGGTGCAGCAGGGAGCAGACAGTGCCGGATACGTGTCTGAGGACGATGCATCCAGGATGCTTCTGGTTGACACCGCTGTCCCGGCAGACGGAGAGGATATTGCATCGACCTATACGGAGAATCTTGGCGGAACGGCTGCGGCTTCCACAGATGGAACAGATGCTGCTGACGCAGCATCGGATTCGTCTTCGGACAACGGCAGTGCTGCAGATGAAACCGGAACAGATGAATCGTCCGTATCGGATACAGGATATTCGGACAGCACCGCAGCAGCGGATACAAGTGACGGATATGCTGATGCATCTGCCTCCTACGACTCAGGGGCATCTGATACGGCGTCCACGCAGGCGGATACGAATGCTGCGA
>USJM01000081.1 GCA_900555005.1 uncultured Lachnospiraceae bacterium
CCACCGGATCTGATCGTTGCCCTTGCCGGTTGCGCCATGACAGATGGCGACGGCGTTCTCCTTGCGGGCGATCTCGACGAGCTTCTTGGCAATTGCCGGACGCGCCATCGAGGTACCGAGCAGGTAGCTGTGCTCATAGACAGCGCCTGCCTCCACACACGGCATAATGAAGTTATCGCAGAAGTCGTCGACAATGTCTTCAATGTAAAGCTTGGAGGCTCCGCAGGCTTTCGCGCGTTCTTCCAGCCCGTCGAGTTCCTCTTCCTGACCGACGTCCACGCAGCAGCAGATGACCTCGTAGTCAAATGTCTCCTTCAGCCACGGAATCATGGCTGTGGTATCCAGACCGCCTGAGTAAGCAAGAACAACTTTTTCCTTCGACATATGTAGAACCTCCAAAAAATAGATGTATGACTGCTGGTTTCTGTTCAAATGATGCCGGGAGATTCGGCTTCCGCCTGCCCGGCCGTTGGCAGTACTATACCGCAATCCGAATATATATGCAATACTAAATCAAATTATTCATGTATTATTCACGATACAAGCGCTTAATATGCATAAATAGTGAATATTATTACATGATTGCACCTTTACACAGACCGGCCGCTGGTGTAGGATAAGGAACAGTTCAGCTATGAATGGATATTCTTATAGAAAGCAGGGACACTTCAATATGATTAAGGCGGGAATCATCGGTTCTACCGGATATGCAGGCGCAGAGCTTGTCCGGCTTCTTCTTCAGCATCCGGAAGCAGAGATTATCTGGTACGGGTCCAGAAGCTACACCGGTCAGAAATATGCAGATATATATCGGAATATGTTTCAGATTGTCGACGCGGACTGCCTGGGAGATGATCTGGATGAGCTTGCAAAGCAGGCGGATGTCATTTTCACGGCAACCCCTCAGGGCTTCTGCGCATCGGTCATAGGGGACGGGATTCTGGAAAGCACGAAGGTGATCGATCTGAGCGCTGACTTTCGTCTGAAGCGGGTTGATGTCTATGAGCAATGGTATCACCTGACCCATAAAGCACCTTCCTATATTCAGGAAGCCGTCTACGGGCTTTGCGAGATCAACCGGGACAAGATCGCCGGAGCGCGTCTCATTGCCAATCCGGGCTGCTACACAACCACCTCAATCCTGACGCTTTATCCGCTCGTGAGGGAAGGACTGATCGACCTGAAATCGATCATTGTCGATGCCAAATCCGGAACTTCAGGCGCGGGCAGAGGAGCGAAGATTCCGAATCTCTTCTGTGAGGTCAACGAGAGCATCAAGCCATATGGGGTTGCAACGCACAGGCATACACCAGAGATTGAGGAGCAGCTGTCCTATGCGGCCGGGCTTGACTACATGGGCGGAGAGAGCATCCTGATTAACTTCACGCCGCATCTTGTCCCGATGAACAGGGGAATTCTGGCGACCTGCTATGCCAATCTGAAGGAAGGCGTAACCGAAGAGATGATTGGAAGGGCATATCAGAAATATTATGGAAATGAAACATTCATCCGCCTGCTCGGAGCAGGCCAGTTCCCTGAGACCAGATGGGTGGAGGGCAGCAATTTTATCGACATCGGATACAAGGCGGATCCCAGAACCGGCAGAGTGATAGCGGTCGGCGCGCTCGACAACCTGGTCAAAGGGGCCGCGGGACAGGCTGTCCAGAACATGAACATTCTGTTCGGGCTGCCGGAAGACACCGGGCTGAGGCTTGTCCCTGTATTCCCGTGAACCGCAAGAGCCTGGAGAAAGATGCATGTGTGCAGTGTGCAGTCGGAATCGCCCTGTGACAGTGCGCAGGAAGTGTACAGGGAGAGTGCTGGATGCCATGGAATGTGAACTGGCTGCGCGTCCTGTGATATCGCGCAGGAAGCGGACAGAGACAGCCTGACAGAAGGAAGGAGAAGAACAGTACATGGAGATAAAAGAGGGCGGCGTTACATCCGCAAAGGGGTTTCGTGCAGCATCGGTCTGCGCCGGATTCAAGAAGGGCAGAAAAGACATGTCCATGATCGTATCGGAGGTTCCGTTTCACCTTGCGGGGACTTTCACGACGAACCTGGTCAAGGCTGCACCGGTGATCTGGGACAGAGCAATCGTTCAGACGAAGGGGACGGCGCAGGCAGTCGTCATGAACAGCGGGGTTGCGAATGCCTGCACGGGAAAGGCAGGCGATGAGACCTGCGCGGAGACCGCCGCCTATGCCGCTTCCAGACTCGGGCTTTCACCGGATCAGATTCTTCTCGCCTCGACCGGCGTCATCGGCGTCTCTCTCCGATGGACAAGATCAGGCATGGCATTGACCTGATGCTGCCGCTTCTGTCGGACTCAGAAGGCGCAGGCTCGGCAGCTGCTGAGGGAATCATGACCACCGATACGGTTCGAAAGGAGTGCAGCATCCATTTTCAGCTCGGCGGCAGAGAGGTAACGCTCGGCGGGATGACGAAGGGGGCCGGCATGATCCATCCGAAGATGGGGACGATGCTCTGCTTCCTGACAACGGACGCCAGAGTCAGCCAGAAGCTGCTTCAGAAAGCGCTCCTGTCAGCTGTCCAGGATTCTTTCAATATGATATCGGTGGATGGCGATATGTCGACCAACGATACCTGCCTTCTGATGGCAAATGGACTTGCCGGCAATCCGGAGATCGTTGAGGAGGATGACGACTACCAGACATTCTGCGAGGCGGTCGGCACGTTACAAAGCACCTCGCCCGTGCGATGGCGAAGGACGGAGAGGGAGCGCACGCGCTCTTTGAGGTCAAGGTACAGGGGGCATCTTCCAAGAAGCAGGCAGTGACGCTGGCAAAGTCTGTCATTGAGTCCAGCCTGGTGAAGACTGCCATCGCCGGACACGACGCAAACTGGGGACGCATCATCTGCGCGATGGGGTATTCCGGCGCTTCATTTGAAGAGGGAAAGGTTGACCTGTTCTTCAGAAGCCGCGCAGGGGAAATCCAGATTGCGAAGAATGGCGTCACGACAGGCTTCGATGAAGAGCTGGCGACAAAAATTCTGTCCGAAGATGAGATTACAGCGCTTATCGATATCCACGAGGGAACCTGTGAGGCAACGGCCTGGGGATGCGATCTGACGCACGAATACATCAACATCAACGCCGATTACAGGTCCTGAGGGCTGAAGCCCCGTGATCACGGCATATGACGGACCTGGAGAGGGATCATTCATAAGAGGTAGATTCAATGGAAGAGATTCATACAGAACAGCCGCTCGGCAAGGAAGAGATGTCCATGTACCTGGACAAGGCCGGAACACTGATCGAAGCGCTCCCCTACATCCAGCATTTTCAGGGCGCGACGATCGTCGTCAAGTATGGCGGAAGCGCGATGGTCGACGAGAATCTGAAACGAAACGTCATCCAGGATGTGGCGCTTTTGAAGCTGGTCGGATTCCGGCCGATCATCGTCCATGGCGGCGGAAAGGATATCACGAAAATGCTTGGGAAGGTCGGGAAGACATCCGAGTTCAAGGCAGGGTTCCGCGTGACGGACGATGAGACGATGGATGTTGTCGAGATGGTTCTGAACCGGATCAACAAGAGCCTGGTTTCTCTGATGGAGAAGGTCGGGGTGAAGGCCTGCGGTGTCTCCGGCAAGGATGGAAGCCTTCTCCAGGTGTCGAGAAAAACGCCGGAGGGGGAGGACATCGGTTATGTCGGGGATATCGAGCGTGTCAACACGGAGCTGCTCGATACACTGCTGGACAATGACTTCGTCCCGGTCGTCTGCCCGATCGGATTTGATGCGGATTACCACTCCTATAACATCAACGCGGACGATGCGGCATGCGCAATTGCGAAAGCGATGAAGGCAAAGAAGCTGGTCTTTCTGTCTGATATCAAGGGTGTCTATGCCGATCCGGACGATCCGTCAACACTGATCTCGGAAATGACGGTCGAGCAGACGCTTTCGTTCATGGCAGGGGGACATGCCGGTGGCGGGATGCTGCCAAAGCTTCAGAACTGCGTGGATGCCATCGAGGCAGGCGTCGCGCGGGTCCATATCCTGGACGGGCGGATTCCGCATTCTCAGCTGCTGGAGTTCTTCACGACAAAGGGCATCGGTACCGCGATTATAGGAGATGAGGCTGAGGGCTGAGGCATATCCGGGCAGGGAACAGGCCCATGTCTGCTGCCGCAAAAGCATCAGGAGAGGAGTCAGAATTGAAGTCAGAAACGAAGTCAGAATCACAGAACATCATGGAACAGACCGAGCAGGTCGTCCTTCACACATATAATCGTTTCCCGGTCGTATTTGACCATGGACAGGGCGTGCATCTTTATGATGTGGACGGGAAGGAGTACCTCGACTTCGGAGCCGGAATTGCTGTCTTTGCGCTTGGCTATGGAAACGAAGCCTATAACCAGGCACTGAAGGATCAGATCGACAAGATCATCCACACGTCCAATCTGTTCTACCACAGGCCGCTGCTGGAGGCGGCACAGAAGGTGGTCGCCCACACCGGGCTGTCCAAAGTGTTTTTCACAAATTCCGGAACAGAGGCCATTGAGGGTGCGATCAAGGCTGCCCGCAAGTACGCCTACCTTCGGGATGGTCATGCAGACCATGAGATCATTGCGATGGAGCATTCCTTCCACGGCAGGACGGTCGGCGCCCTTTCCGTCACCGGCAATGCCCACTATCAGGAGCCGTTCAAACCGCTGATGGGCGGTGTCCGGTTTGCAAAGTTCAACGACCTCGATTCGGTCCGTGCGCTCGTGAATGAAAAGACCTGCGCGATCATCCTGGAGACAGTCCAGGGAGAGGGCGGAATTCATCCGGCGGACCCGGCCTTTCTGAAGGGGCTGAGGACAATGTGCGATGAGAAGGACATCCTCCTGATTCTGGACGAGATTCAATGCGGTATGGGAAGAACCGGATACTGGTTTGCCTGCGATGCGTACGGCGTAAAGCCGGATATCATGACATGTGCCAAGGCACTAGGCTGCGGCGTTCCGGTTGGAGCCTTTGTACTCGGGGAGAAGGCTGCCGCGCATTCGCTGGAGCCGGGAGATCACGGGACAACCTACGGCGGGAACCCGCTTGCCTGTGCAGCGGTATCGGAGGTATTCGACCTGTTCGAAAAGCTGGATATCATCGGACATGTCCGCGAGACAGCGCCCTATCTGGAGAAGCGGCTGGATGAGGTTGCCGCGCGGCATGACTTTATCGTCGACCGCCGTGGAATGGGCTTTATGCAGGGGCTCGAGCTGTCCCCGGATCATCCGGCCGGAGAGGTCGTCAGGCGTGCACTTGATCTGGGACTTGTCGTCATGTCAGCAGGAGGCAACGTGATCCGTTTTGTTCCGCCGCTGATCATTACAGAGCAGGATATCGACTGCATGGTGGAGATCCTCGAGCAGGCATTATAAGAAGAGACCGAAGAGGGATGCTCCGGCGTTGTGTAGGCTGCCGGTATTTCAGGACAAATGTCCCTGTTTTTGGTATAATTGACCCATCGAGTACAGACATGGGAGGATATACCTATGGAACAGGGACAGTATATCATGGCACTGGATGCGGGGACGACATCAAACCGCTGCATTCTCTTTGACAGAAAAGGAAGGGTCTGCTCGCTCGTTCAGCGTGAGTTTCAGCAGATTTATCCGCACCCGGGCTGGGTCGAGCAGAATCCGATGGAGATCTGGTCTACCCAGATCGGTGTTGCTGCGGAGGCGATGGGCAGGATTGGGGCAGGACCGGAGAATATTGCAGCGATCGGCATCACAAACCAGCGTGAGACAACGATTGTTTGGGACCGGTATACAGGAAAACCGATCTACAATGCGATTGTCTGGCAGTGCAGGCGGACAGCGCCGATCGTGGAGGAGCTGGTTCAGGATGGGTTTGGAGACAGAATCCGGGAGAAGACCGGACTGATTCCGGACCCTTATTTTTCTGCCACAAAGCTGAAGTGGATTCTGGACCAAGTCCCTGGAAGCCGGGAGCTTGCCCGAAAGGGACAGCTGCTGTTCGGAACGGTTGACAGCTGGCTCATCTGGAATCTGACAGGCGGGGATGTCCATGTCACAGACTATACGAATGCGTCCAGGACAATGATGTTCGATATCCACAGCCTTTGCTGGGATCAGGAGATCCTGGAGAAGCTGGGGATTCCGGAACAGATGCTGCCGGAGGTCGTCCCGTCAAGTTATCCGTATGGCAGGACGAAGGATTGCCTGATCGGTGACGGCATCCCGATCTGCGGGGCGGCCGGTGACCAGCAGAGCGCACTATTCGGACAGTGCTGCTTCGATGCAGGAGATGTGAAGAATACGTACGGAACAGGCTGTTTTATGCTGATGAACACAGGGAACAAGGTCATCAGCTCCAGCCACGGCCTGCTGTCGACGATCGCCATTTCCCTTGCGCCCGGAAAGGTGCAGTATGCGCTGGAGGGTTCCGTGTTCGTCGCCGGCGCCTCCCTCCAGTGGTCAGGGACGAGCTGAAAATCATCCCGTCGGCACCGGAATCCGAGCGGTACTGCAGGGATGTCGAGGACACAGACGGCTGTTATGTTGTCCCTGCTTTTACTGGTCTCGGGGCTCCGTACTGGAATTCATCGGCGAGGGGAATGATTGTCGGTCTGACAAGGGGGACAAACAGAAGCCATCTGGTCCGTGCAACGGTGGAGTCTCTGGCTTACCAGACGGCGGATGTCCTGACGGCAATGGAGAAGGATTCAGGGCTTCAGATCTGCAATCTCAAAGTGGATGGAGGAGCTTCCGCAAATGATTTTCTGATGAAGTTTCAGTCTGATCTTCTGAACACGGAGGTCACGAGACCTGCATGCGTGGAGACGACAGCGATGGGGGCGGCATTTCTGGCCGGTCTGTGTACAGGGTTCTGGAAGGATAAGGCTGAGCTTCGGGAAAACTGGTCAGTCGGCCATGTTTTTGAGCCCACCATGACGGAGGAGGAGCGCGAACGCCTGCTGGGCGGCTGGCACAGAGCTGTCGCGGCGGCGCTCGCGTGGGCGGACTACAGAGCATGAAGCAAGACTTCACAAATTGTGAATATTTTGTTAAACTGATGACACGCATGGCGGGGAAAACCGGATTCCTGGTCCGGGAGGTTGTGCGGATTGAAACAGATATGTAAGAAAGGGACAACAGGCAGGTCGGATTTCTCTTCGCCCTTCTGCTTTCAGGACTGACAGCTGGATGCGGAAGCGGACAGATGGTCGAGGTGACCGGAATCCGGGATCTGCCGGTCAGTTCTGTCCGGGGTACGGAGCACGAGGCTGCAGCAGAAAAGGCTGCTGCAGAAGGTGCTGGAGCGCACATCGAAAGCGGCGCGGACATCACCTGCGTCTGCACCGAGAGCGGCCAGTTTGTGGAAAACGCCACGTATTTCACCGTCAACGAAGCGGGCCGCATCACCGAGACGCGCTGCGCGCCGCACAAGGCGAGTGGCTGCCGCAGCCTGGAGATCTACCTTCTAAGCCGCGACCTTCTTATCCCCTTGTGGACGAGTGCGCCGCGCAGGACAAATACAGCTTTCGCAGCGATGTGCTCTGCGCCATGGGCGACAAGCTCGACCTGCGCGCTTTCCTGTGGGACGGATTTGCCGCGCAGCTGCGCACGGTGCAGGAATACTATGAGCGCAGCATGCAGCTCTTAGACCCCGCCATCCGTTCCGAGCTCCTGTGTGCCG
>USJM01000082.1 GCA_900555005.1 uncultured Lachnospiraceae bacterium
ATATGAATGATTTGGGGCTGCAGCTTTTGTCCCGCGCGGAGGGATGGAAAGCCCGCTGCGGATGAGAATGATTCTATTCAAGAATCATGTATGGAGGATAAGATGAATCGGAAAGCAATATCTGCAGTTCTCAGTGGAACGATGCTTCTGTCTCTGATGGCAGGATCCATGACAACGGTACAGGCGGCCGGAAAGACCAAACTGACACTCTGGCACATCCAGACAGGTGAGATGGCGAACGTCATTCAGGGCTCTGTTGATCGTTTCATGGAAGCAAACCCGGATTACGATGTCGAGGTTGTACAGAAGCAGAATGATACGTTCAAGACGGATGTTTCTCTGGCGGCACAGGCCGGAACGCTCCCGGATATCTTTATTACCTGGGGCGGACAGACGATGTACGATTACGCGGATCAGGGACTGATTGCAGATCTGACAGAATACATGAACCAGGACAACTACAAGGATCAGTTCGTGGATGCCGGGATCGCACAGTGCACCTATAAGGATAAGATCTGGGCAGTGCCTGTTGAGAACATCTCTGTTGCCGGAATCTTCTACAACAAGGATGTATTTGACAAATATAACCTTGAGGAGCCGAAGACGCTTGATGATCTTGAGAAGATCTGTGACACGCTCGTCGAGAATGGCGTGGCGCCGTTTGCACTTGCGAATGCGACAAAGTGGACTGGCTCGATGTATTTCCAGTATCTGGCGACCCGCTATGGCGGACTGGAGCCATTTGCTGATGCGGCAGCGGGCAAGGGTTCTTTCGAGAATGATGCATTCGAGTTCGCCGGAACCAAGATTCAGGACTGGGTCGACAAGGGATACTTCTGTGACGGATTCAATGGCATGGATGATGATTCAGGCCAGGCACGTGCGCTGTTCTATACAGGAAGTGCGGCGATGGATCTGATGGGCTCATGGTTCACGATGACGATCGCAGGTGAGAACAAGCAGTTCCTTGACGATGGAAAGCTTGGCTTCTTCCCATTCCCGGAGATTCCGGATTCGAAGGCGGATCAGTCTCTCTGCCTCGGCACCATCGGCGACAACCTCTATGTCGTATCAAACAAGTGCGCGGACAAGGAAGCGGCATTCAAGGTGATTCAGTCTCTGCTTGATGATGAGGCCGTGAAGGAACGTACCGACCTTGCAAAGATCATTCCGCTGAAGTCCTTTAAGACAAGCGATCCGGTTGTCCAGGAAGTTCTGGATACGATCAGCAAGGCAAAGGGCATCCAGCTGTGGTATGACCAGTATCTGCCGAGCGAGGTTGCGGAGGTTCACAAGACAACCTGCCAGGAGATCTTTGGAAAGACAATCACACCGGCTGAGGCAGACAAGGAACTTCAGGATGCAATGACCGCTTACCTTTCAAAGAAGGGGACGGCATCGACGGAGGCAGAATCAGTTGAGACGGAGGCCTGACGGCCTGGCAGCTGCCTCAACCGTGATTCACTTATAGACGACAAAAAAGATGGGGCTGCCATGAGGAGTGGCAACCCCATCTTTCGGAAATGGCCTGCAGAAAGAAGTGCAGAGAGAAAGAGAGGGTAAGATGCAGCAGACTTCTCTCGCATTCAGACGGAAGAAATCCATTGCAGTGGCTTCGACAGTATTCCTGTTTCCGGCGCTGCTTGTGATCGCAATCTTTATTATCTATCCGATCATCGATTCTTTTGCGACGAGTGCATATGACTGGAATGGCATTACGGACAAACTGTTCATTGGTTTCGGCAACTGGAAGGAAATGCTCCACGATAAAGTGTTCTGGAAGGCATTTGGAAACAACTTGATCGTGATGGTGCTGTCAATTTGTATTCAGATGCCGATCGGTATCGCCCTTGCAACCTGGCTGGACAAGGTTGGCCGCAAGGGAAATGTGGCGAAGGTCATCTGGTTCATCCCGATGCTTATGAGCTCAGTTGCAATCGGCTATCTGTTCCGCTACGCGCTGGATGCAAACACAGGCTTTGTTACAGGGCTGTCCCAGCTGTTCGGAGGCGGAAGAGTGGACCTGCTCGGAAACCCGGGGAAGGTCCTTCTGACCTGCATCTTCATTATTTCATGGCAGTTTACACCATTCTATATGGTCTATTACCTGGCCGGATACAGCGGATTATCCGAAGATGTCAAGGAAGCAGCGATGATTGACGGAGCAACAGAAAGCCAGTATTTCTGGAAGGTAGCTCTTCCGCTTCTGAAACCGACCATCAAGAGTGCGGTCATCCTCTCAATGGTTGGTTCGCTGAAATACTTTGACCTGGTTTATGTCCTTACAAAGGGCGGACCCAGCCATGCTTCAGAACTGATGGCAACTTATATGTATTCCATGGCATTTGAATCTCACAGAAACGGATATGCGTCGGCACTTGCCTGCGGCATGTTTATCCTGATTTCGCTCATTGCGATTGTGACGATGAGACTGCTCAACCGGAAGGAGGACTGAGTCATGAATTCAAGGAAAAAGTTCAGACCGTCATCCATCATTGTTGCGGTTCTGGTGGTTCTCTGGTTTCTGATCTGTCTGACCCCGCTGGTCTTTCTGATCATGAGCACGTTCAAGCAGCAGTTTGAAATGATGAACAATGGGGTGTTTGCACTGCCAGAAGGGTTCTACCTGGGCAATTACAAAGCCCTTTTTGAGTCCGGAAGAATCTGGAGATATATCCTGAACTCTCTGGTTGTTCTGGTTGTTACGCTGGTCATTCTCCTTTCGTTCAGTGCGTTTGCATCCTATCCGCTTTCAAGATGGAAGTTCAGAATGAACAAACCGATACACGGGTTCATCGTTGCCTGCATGTCGATTCCGATTCATATCACGCTTCTTCCACTGTACCTGATGAGCGTGAAGACAGGCCTGTACGACAGCATCTGGGCGTTGATCGGACCGTATGTGGCATTCAACCTTCCGATTTCTGTATTCATTCTGACAACCTTCATGGCAACGATTCCGAAGGAGCTGGAAGAAGCAGCGGAGATTGACGGCTGCGGCAGATACCAGATGTTTGGGAAAGTGATGCTCCCGCTTGTGAAACCGGGACTTGCAACGCTTGTCATCTATGATGGAGTTAATATCTGGAATGAGTTCAGCTTTGCTCTGACACTGACACAAAGCGCGGCAAATAGAACACTTCCACTTGCTGTCAATGAGTTCCAGGGACAGTACACCATGAACACGCCGATGATTCTGACAGTACTGTTCATATCGATCCTGCCGATGATCATTGTATTTATTTTTGGACAGGACAAACTGATCAAGGGTATGATGGCCGGCGCCGTCAAGGGATGACCGCGGACAGCACCCCTCAAAGTCATTCAAACAGGGAGACACCATGGAATATTTTGTATCATCAACCACGCTCAGGTCGGGCGATGGCTCCAGAAATCATCCATTCAAAACCATCGGGGAGGCTGCGGCCTGCGCGTGCCGGGGGATGTGATTTCGGTCCTTCCGGGGATCTACCGTGAAGAGGTAGATCCGGCAGTGGGCGGTACAGATGACAGGCACCGCATCACCTATCGTTCTTTGGAAAAAGGAAAAGCGGTCATCACAGGAGCTGAAAAGACGGGCCGCTGGGAACATTATGAAGGAGATACCTATCTTACACATATCTCCAACGGGGTATTCGGAGATTACAACCCATATACTACGCCTGTAAAGGGAGACTGGTATTTTGCAACACAGCCAGTTCATACAGGCGAGCTTTATCTGAACGGGAAAGCCATGTATGAGGTACCCTCGCTTGACGAAGTGCTTCACCCGGTTTTCTATGAAGAATCCTGGGATGTGCCATTTACAAAACACAAGTGGTATACCTGCCAGGACGGGAAGAAAAATGAAACGCTGATCTATGCAAATTTTCAGGGAGCTGATCCGAACAAAGAGCGTGTAGAAATCAATGTGAGGCGACGGTGTTTCTTCCCATAAAGGAGGGAATTGGCTATATTACGGTTTCTGGATTTGTAATCCGTCAGGCAGCGACACATGGGCGCCGCCGACAGCATTTCAGGACGGGATGGTCGGGCCACACTGGTCAAAGGGCTGGGTGATAGAGGACTGTGAGATTTCCGACTCAAGATGCAGCGGCATTTCCCTCGGAAAGTATCTTCAGAAGGGAAATGAGAATAAGTGGTCGACCTGGTTTTTCAAGGACGGGACGCAGACCCAGCGGGACTGTGTCTGCCAGGCGCAGCGGGAAGGATGGTCCAGAGAAACAGTCGGTTCCCACGTGATCAGGCGCTGCAATATTCATGACTGCGGACAGACGGGAATCGTCGGACATCTTGGCGGTGTTTTCTCTCTGATTGAGGACAACGAGATTCATCACATCAACAATAAGCAGGATCTGACCGGAGCTGAGATCGGCGGGATCAAGATGCATGCCGCCATTGATGTGACCTACCGGAGAAACCATATTCATCATTGTACAAGGGGTATCTGGCTGGACTGGGAAGCTCAGGGAACAAGGGTTACGCAGAACCTGTTCCACGACAACACAACACCGGAAGGAACCAGAATCGGAACGGGGCTGTCACTTGGCGAGGACCTGTTCATAGAGGTTTCTCACGGTCCGACTCTGGTCGACAACAATCTTCTGCTGTCAGACTGCGCGGCAAGAATCAGCGCACAGGGAATTGCATTTATCCATAATTTGATCTGTGGGTCATTTACGTGGATTGGCGGCGGAACAGACAACGGAGGGAAGAAGTTCCCGACAAACCGCTATACACCATACCATGTCCCGCACGGAACGGACGTGGCGGGATTCATGACGATTCTTCACGGAGATGCCCGTTTCTACAACAATATATTTGTCCAGAAACCAGTCCGGAAGGATTATATTGACTATGCAGAGAAACACGACGTTTACGGATGGAATGGATATCAGTTTGTCTGCGGAACGAAGCCCTACGACGGTTATCCGGATATGGAGATGTATAAGGAGACCTTTGCGGGTTATCACGGACAGGATGGCGTATGCCGGGATTTCTACTATGATCATCTTCCGGTTATGACAAATGGCAATCTCTACTTCAACGGAGCGCAGCCTTTCAATCATGAATCCGGTGCTATTGTGGACAGGGAACATCAGGTGCACATTGAACTTGTGGAATTGGAGCAGGGGGAGATGGTGCTGAGGACGGATCTGATGAGGGTTCTTCCGACAGGAACATGTCCGGTGGTTTCGACCGATACGCTTGGAATGGCGTTTGAACCTGAACAGCGGTTCGAGGAGCCGGATGGAAAGCCAATTGTATTCAACCTGGATTATTTCGATCATTCAAGAGGAATCGAACCGGCTGCAGGACCATTTGCGGAGATTCAGGATGAAATGATTGTCTTCTGAAAAATGGCAGCCTGTCGGGAATGAACGTGAGAGGATGCCGGAAAACAGGGGGCATGGCTGATATGGAGGGTGTAATAAGCCTGAGCAGTGCCTAGAAGGCAGGGACTGCTGATCAGAATGACAAGAGAGAGAAAGAGAGGAATAAAAAGATGGCAACTCAGAAGGGAGCCTTCATGAGAGGGCTTGATCATATGATCATCAAGGAGATTGAAAAACCTGTTGCAGGACCCGGAAATGTAGTTGTAGCATTGGAATACATCGGGATCTGCGGATCAGATATTCATTATTATCATGCCGGGAAGGTTGGCGCTTATACAGTTGACCTGACGCAAGATTATATGCTGGGGCATGAGGCAGCAGGAACAGTTGTCGAGGTTGGAGAGGGCGTCACAAATCTTCAGGTTGGAGACCGGGTTGCGTTGGAGCCGGGTGTCACCTGTGGACATTGTGAGTTCTGCAAAACCGGATATTATAATCTGTGTCCGGATGTACAGTTTCTCGCTACCCCACCGGTTCCCGGCTGTAACGAGGAATTCATAGAGCATCCCGCTGACTGGTGCTTCAAGCTTCCTGACAATGTCAGCACAAAGGAAGGTGTATTGATCGAACCGTTGTCTGTCGGTTTTCACGCGGCGAACCAGGGCGGCGTTGGTGTCGGGGATACCGTGGTCATTCTGGGGAGCGGGTGCATTGGACTTTGTACACTTCTGTCAGCGAAGGCTCACGGAGCAGGGCAGATTATTGTAGCGGATATCGTGGAAGCCAGGCTCAGCAAGGCAAAAGAGCTGGGCGCAGACGTTGTGATCAACAGCGGGAAGGAGAATGTGCTGGAGCGTGTCGCCGAACTGACCGGAGGACGCGGGGCAGACAAGGTCTTTGAGACGAGCGGGGCTGCAGTCTGCATTCAGCAGACACCTTATCTTGCAAGGCGCGGCGGCGTCGTTGTCCTGGTAGGGATTTCTGTCCAGTCAGATATCAGTTATAGCTTTGCACAGATCATGGACAAAGAACTGACGATCAAATCTGTTTTCAGATACAGAAATATCTTCCCGAAGGCGATTGCTGCAGTCGCAAAAGGGGCCATTGATGTCAAACAGATTGTCACGCATGAGTTTGACTTCGATCATATCGATGATGCTTATCAGGAATGTGTCAATAATCGGACGGATCTGGTTAAGGCAGTGATCAAGGTTAAAGGGTGAAGGGAGATACGGATGCTTTACTATGTCAACGCTGCTGCTTCATTTCAGGGAGACGGCAGTGAGAACAGGCCGTTCCGGCATATCCAGGACGCGGCGAGGGTGGCAGAGCCGGGAGACGAGGTCGTCGTGGCTCCGGGGGTGTACCGTGAGTATGTAAACCCGAAGAATGCCGGACGTCCGGACGCACGGATTGTCTACAGGAGCGAGAAAAAGCTCGGTGCGGTGATCACCGGGGCGGAGAAGCTGGAAGGCTGGGAGAAGTATCAGGGAACTGTCTGGACAGCACGCGTCAGGAACGGTGTCTTCGGGGACTACAATCCGTATACCACATATGTCTACGGAGACTGGTACTTTGCCGGAAAGGGCAGACACACCGGAGCGGTCTACCTGAATGACCGGATGCTGTACGAAGCGAAGACGCTTCAGGACTGCCTGAAGGCGGAGAGAAGTCCGTACTCCTGGCGGCCGGAGAGTCTGTTTACCAGTGGTACGCAGAGCAGGACGGGGACGAGACGGTCTTCTATGCAAATTTCCAGGACAAGGATCCGAACAAGGAAAACGTGGAGATCAATGTCCGCAGAGAGTGTTTCATGCCGCAGCAGGAGGGGATCGGGTACATCACGGTTTCCGGCTTCGTGGTGACAAAGGCCGCGACGACCTGGGCGCCGCCGGCCGCTTTCCAGGACTGCATGATCGGTCCGCACTGGTCGAAGGGGTGGATCATCGAGGACTGCGAGATCTCGAACAGCAAGTGCTCCGGCATCGGACTGGGCAAGTACTATGATCCGGAGAACGACCACTACTTTACGACAAAACACGTGAAGAGTCCCACGCAGATGGAGCGCGACGCGGTCTGCAGAGGACAGTACTATGGCTGGCTGAAGGAAAAGATCGGAAGCCATATTATCCGCCGCAACAATATCCATGACTGCGAGCAGGGCGGGATCATCGGCCGCATGGGCGGTGTCTTCAGCGTAATCGAGGACAACCATATCCACCATATCAACAATATGATGGAATTGGGCGGAGCAGAAATTGCCGGAATTAAAATGCATGCTGCAATGATGTTATTATGAGAAGAAATCATATTCATCATT
>USJM01000083.1 GCA_900555005.1 uncultured Lachnospiraceae bacterium
AGCATATGGCTTTAACTTCTCTAACTTCTTTAAATTCTTTAACTTCCCCATTTGCAATATATATAATAATGTGTATGTTATCTCTGACTCAGTTTGGCGGTTGAGGTGTTGTGCTCGGTCATGTTGCGCGATACAGCCATCAGCCCGAAGTATACTGCTACTCCTGTCACCAGTCCTGCCAAGGCATCTATGAGGTAGTGAGCCTGTATGTATACAGTGGCCAGGCACAGGAAGATGTAGAAAGGCAGGAGAGTGCAGGTGAGCTTGCGGTTGCCCGAGTGCCATGCCAACAGCATGCATACGGTGCTGATGCTGACATGCGAGCTTGGGAAGGCTGCTGTGGGGCGTTCGCCTGCTGCCTTGGCGTCTTCTACGAGATGATAGAATATGCCGTCGGTATAGCCTGGTGTGGGCAGGCAGTCGGTGCAGTAGTTGAAATAGTCGTGCATGGGTGGAAAAACACCTTTGGCTATGTCGCTCAGTCCTACGGCATGATAGTAGAACGTTGGTCCGGCTACGGGCACGAAGATAAATATCACATAATAGATGATAAACGAGGCGTAGATGACGAATGTGGCACGCTCGAACTCTCTGTATCGGCAGAAGAAGTAGTAGTAAGCCACAATGACCATCATGGGATAGTACATCACGTAGCCCAAGTCCATCAGCTCGCTCACGATGACCCAGGGCATGTTCTTGGCAAACACCAGTGCTGGCTGGAATCCGAATAGCGACTGCTCCCATTGGGCAAAAACATGGTCCAGATTGGGGAACATGCGGTTGATCTCGTAAGTGTCTGGATACCACCAGGCGAGGAGCGACAGTTGGGCGAGGATTCTTGCCATCTTGGTGATGCGGCAGGGAATCATGCGATATACAGCCCACATGGCTGCTGTGATGAACAGTACTCTGATGCGTCCCCATACCATAGACTCGGGGTTTACCAGTTTGGTGTAAGTGAAGAGCATGGCTGTCACGGTGATGGCCATATATCCCAACATGACCCATTCCTGTGCCAGGAGTCCTTTCTTCGGGTTTTTCTCTATCTTGAAATAATCTTTTATCACACTATTCTTGTTTGTTGTTTTTTCTGAAGGTCGTAGTGAAAGTTTGTCTTTCTGTCCCATCATTACAGCCATCCGTTCTTCTTGTACCATTCTACGGCCAGCTTGACGCCTTGTTTCAGCTTGTAGCGAGGATGAAATCCCAGCTCATCGACAGCAGGCTCGATGTCGCATCTCCAGTTGCGCTGTTTCAGAATGTTGTATTTGTCGTTGTTAAGAGCCGACATCTTGCCAGTCATCCTTCCTATGTATTCGCCAAAGAAGGTTACCAGGCGGAGCACCCATATAGGCGCTTTGATGCGCAGGAGCCATGTGTCGCCCAACTCGTGGTGAAGCAGGTCGCTGAATGTTTCCGACTGATATACTTCTCCGTCGCTGAGGAAGTATTTGCGTCCGTTCTTACCATGGTTGAGGGCAAGGAACACAGCCTGCACCACATCCTGAACGTATACGAAAGTGATGTCCTGACGCTTGAAGCCTACCGAGAAATCGATGTGCTGCTTGATGCTTTTTGCCATCAGAAAATAGTCTTTCTCGCGAGGTCCGTAAACACCTGTAGGTCGCAGTATGATGTAGGGAAATCCTATGCCTAAACTGTCGAGGTAGCGTTCGGCCTTGAGCTTGCTCTTTCCGTATGCCGTGTTGGGTTTGGGTGTGTCGTGCTCTGTGATTTCCTGATAAGGCTGCTTCTCGCGTATGGCACCAAAGATGCTGAGTGAGCTTACGAAGACGAATCGCTTGATGGGCATCTTCAGCGCGATGATGGCATCTGCCAGATTCTTGGTTCCTTCGGTGTTGACGCGGTAAAAGTCGTCAACGTGCAGACACTTCGTTGCGCCTGCTGCATGAACCACATAGTCGAACTCGTGTCCGTCTAACTGGCTGATAAGTTCTTCCTTGGAGGAAAGATTGAGGTTGATAAAATGGATGCGCTCGTCCTGCAGGTATTTTCTGGAACTGGAAGGGCGAACTGCCGCCCATGTTTCCATACCTTGCCTGAGGGCCTCTTCTACGATGAAGCTCCCTATGAATCCCGACGCACCCGTCACTAATATCTTCATTAAATATTTATAAAATTGCAATTTTAAGGTGCAAAGATACGCTTATTTGTACACATGGCAAAGGAAAATGGTCTTTTTTTCAAGAAAGAAGGTCATATCATCCTGTTTTCTGGGATGATATGACCTTCTTGGGGCTGAAATGTAGCGATTTAAGCCTCGTGCTGACGCACGCCCATTCGGGCTTCTACGACGTTTACCACATAGTCGCCGAGTTTCTCGCATTCCTGTACGATATCCATGTACATCGTGCCTATGGCGTAGGTGTAGAGGTGGTTGTTCACGTCGTTGATGTTCTGGCTCTTCAACTGGTTTCGGTAGTTGTTGATTTCGTTCTCTATGTTGAACGAGAGATTGGCATCGTTGTCTACCTTATGTCCTACGAGCGTGATGTTCATCTGTGTGAGCGCCTGATCGGTAAGCTCCATCATCTGGTGCATGTGCTCATACTGAGAAGGAATGAAGTCTTCCTTGCCACGGATGCGGCGGTTCAGGGTCTTCACCAGGCAGATCCACTGCTTACAGTCACCGGAATGAAGCGCTTTCTGATACGAAAGCTCCTGCTGCCTTGCACTCTGGTCCGGGAGCGTCTCCATCTCCGGGATATCAGCCAGAAGCTGTCTCGTTTCCTCCGGAGAGATCAGATCCCGCATAATGACCTTCTGATTGTCTACCGGTGTCGTGATGGTGCAGGACTTGTCATGGAGCGGACGCAGAATGTAGCACTCCTTCATGCCCGCCCCGGGCTGCGCCGACTCAATCTCCCGCGTGCCAACCACTTCGCAAACACCACTGTTGCCATAAGATATGTATTGTCCGATGCTATACACGTCCACTCTCCTTTCCAGGCAGGTGGTTTTCCTGTTTCAAAACCCATCCCTGCTTCTCTCAGTTTTTGTAATCAGACTCCAGTTTTGCCAACATAATCATTATACCAATTTCTTTTCAATCCGGTAATGTCTCATAATAGACAATTATTTCCAAATTCGTCGAACATTTTCGTGGATATTGATGTTCCAGGGCGCTATTTCGTCCCTGCCGGCACCCGTCATTGTGGTATACTGGCTTGTAGCTGTCTTCGGACGCAGGCAAAGAAAAAGGAGGACATGGAGAGTGGCGGAGCTGAAAAGGATTGCTGTCATTCACAGTGATTTTCAGGAGAAGTTCGGAATCCCGCGCCAGAGCAATCTCATCGATTCGCTCAAGGCAGAGATCATATTCGAACCAGGGTACCGGGATCCGAATGAGGTGGTCGGACTGGAGGAGTACTCTCACCTCTGGCTGATCTGGGAGTTTTCCGAAAATGAAGCTGCAGGCTGGTCTCCGATGGTCTACCCGCCGCGTCTTGGCGGCAGGACGCATGTCGGCGTCTTTGCCACCCGCTCACCGTTCCGTCCCAATCCGATCGGTCTGTCGTCCGTAAAACTGGATCAGATTGAACTGCGCGAGGGTGTCGGCCCTGTTCTGCATATATCCGGCGCGGACCTGCTCGACGGAACGCCGATTCTCGATATCAAGCCCTATATCCGGTACACCGACAGCCATCCGGATGCTGTCAGCGGATTTGCAGACCGTGTAAAAGACAAGGAACTGAAGGTCGTATTCCCTGAGAAATGGCTGAACGTTCTGCCTGAAGGAAAGCGGCTCCCTGCAGTTGAAATTCTGAAGCAGGATCCCCGGCCGGCTTACCAGAACGATCCCGCCCGCAGGTACGGCGTCGCCTTTGCCGGTTTCGATATCCGCTTTCACGTGGAGAGGGATGTCCTGACTGTCTGCGAGGTCGTGCCCTACCATCGCGGCTGCCATGCCTGAGGCTGCACAGGGTCATGAGGTCTTCTGAATATGGATGTCATCTATTACATTGACAAATCTACATATGTCATTCTGTTCCGGGTATATACAGAATCCGACACGATTCAGCTTCCGGAGCAGATTGATGGAAAGCCTGTGAAGGAACTGGCCGATCACGCATTTGCGGATGAGCCATCTGTGATGTACGCAGAATCTGAGAAGCGCCGGACTGTACGCTCCGGGAATATTGGAGCTTTCAAACCAGCCACCGCCGGGGCATCTGCAGCGTCCATGCTTTTCTCAGGCGAAAGTACAGAATACCCGGGTTCTTCTGTGAACGCAGCTGCTGAGAATCTTGCGCCCCCAGGCACGCTTCCCCCTGCGCTCTGCGGCAGACGGCTGAGAGCGGTAATCCTGCCGGATGCCCTTGCCGCGATTGGCAACTATGCCTTCTACGGCTGTGACAATCTGAAGACCGTTTCCTTCCCGGAATCAATCAGGCGGATCGGGTCCGGGCTGTTCAATTCCTGCCCTGCCCTCTCGGTGCTGATCTTCCGGCAGGCCGCAGGTCTTTCCCCTGCTCCTCCGGCATCTGCACAGTTGCAGCAGTCAGCAGGTCTTTCCCCTGCTCCTCCGACGCCTGCCCTGCTGCAGGAGGTGCTGCGGACGGTAAACCACGAGGTGGAGGTCCGGCTTCAGGATGCCGCCGGTCAGGACGCGGTGCGCCTTCTCTTTCCTGAATACTATGAGGAGCCGAAGGAAAACACTCCCGCCCGTATCATCGAAATCATCTGGCATGGGACCGGTTACCAGTACCGCCAGTGTTTTCTGCAGCGAAAGCTTCAGTACAGTCAGTATGACAGTCTCCTTCCGGCAGCGGACGCCCAGGAGATGCCGCAGACTCTTGTCCGCCTCTGTCTTGACCGGCTGATCACGCCCGTTGAGCTGTCCAGCGCCCATCTGGAGAGCTATGTATCCTGTCTCAGGAAACGGCCCGACGCGCTCTGGACATATCTCCTCGCTGATCAGGAAACGGATCTGACCGACTGGCTGCGTGTGCTGGAGCGGTCCGGCTGCTTCACGAGGGAACTGCTGGACCACATGGTTGACCAGGCCTCCTCTGCCGGGCGGGCGGATGCCTCCGTCTTTCTGATGGACCTGCGCCGCAGAGTGTTCCGCCCCTCTTCCAAGAGCAAGTATGATTTCTGAGGAGTTACAGGCTGAATGAAATCCGGGCGGGAAATGGCCCTGGTCCGGCATCAGCCCGTCCCTGAATAATCGCATTCGGAAAGGAAAACCGTATGACAACCGCTGAGGATCTCGCAAACCGGTTTGTCAAGGTCTCGCAGGAGATTCTGACAGGCAGCCGCAATGAGCTGTACTTTGATATGCATTACCTCGGGCTGGCTCTGTCAAGTCTTTCATTTGTCGTATCGACTGATATCGATTCTTTTGGAACGGACGGCCGTTCGCTCGTCGTCCACCCGAAGGCGCTTGCGGACCTGTTTGAGAAGAATCGCCGGCTTGTCAACCGTGTCTACCTGCATGAAGTCTACCACTGCCTGTTCCGCCACATCTTCAAGCCGGTGAGGCGCAGCAAGACACTGTGGATGCTTGCCTGTGATATGGCCGTTGAATTTCTCATCGACGACGGTCATTTCCGATCGACCCGGATCGCCCACAGTCAGTACAGAAGCCGCCTCAGGTCCGAGCTCGAAAAGCGCACCCCCGTCCTGAATGCGGAGAGCCTGTACCGCCAGCTGGTTCTGATGGCTCCTGACCGCGAAGAAGCTGCCCGTATGAAAGCGGAATTCTCCGTCGATGACCACAGCCTCTGGCCTGCGCTGAATCCGGAGAATCCGAACAGCCCGCTTCCGCCCGCTGCTCTGAAGCTCCAGAATAAATGGGACGACATCTCAAAAAAGACACAGACGCAGATGGAATCCTTTTCCACGGAGATGTCCCAAAAGGGCAGCGATTTCCTTGAACAGACAAAAGTGGAGAACAGGAAAAAATACGATTACCGTTCCTTTCTCCGGAAGTTTGCGGCGATGAGGGAGGAGATGCACGTTGATCCGGATACCTTCGACTCTATCCTGTACACCTTCGGTCTGAGTCATTATGGAAACATGCCGCTGATTGAGCCCCAGGAATTCAGGGAAGTGAAGAAGATTGATGAGTTTGTGATTGTCATCGACGTATCGATGTCTGTCACGGGAGAGCTTGTGCACGCCTTTCTGGAACAGACCTACAGCATTCTGAGCGAGTCGGAAAGCTACCTTCACAAGGTCAATATCCGGATTCTGCAGTGTGACGAAAAGGTGCTGTCGGATGAGAAAATCACCTCTCAGAAGGACTTGAAAACATATATGGAACACTTTGAACTGAAGGGGCAGGGTGGTACCGACTTCCGTCCTGCCTTCGACTATGTGGCAGGCCTGATCCGAAAAAAAGAATTCCGGAATCTCCGCGGGCTGCTGTACTTTACGGACGGCAAGGGAATCTACCCCAGGAAGAAGCCGCCCTATGAGACGGCCTTCATCTTCTGTGAGGAAAGCGCGGATGACCGTCAGGTCCCGCCCTGGGCGATGAAGCTGATCCTCCCGAGGGAGGACATCGAGCAGAAAAAAGACGAACTTCTGGATTCGTCCTTCGTATGGCCGGAGGACCAGCTGTAAAAAATCCGCAGCCGATATCCATGTGAACCTCACTGCCTGAGCCGTTGTTCAGATAGAGTCTGCACCGTCTTTTTATCAATCATACAAGAAGTCTTGGAAGGAGGATGGACCGTATTTCCACCTGGGATCGGCAGAGATCAGGAAGGGATAAAGTCCTGTCAGAATGAATATTCAGAGAGCAAAACAGGAAATCAAGGACACAATCGAAGCATACCTTGAGAAAGATGAGTATGGAGCTTACCGGATTCCGGAGATCCGGCAGCGTCCGGTGCTCCTGATGGGGCCTCCGGGTGTCGGCAAGACACAGATCATGGAGCAGATCGCATCCGAGTGCGATATCGGTCTGGTGGCTTACACGATTACGCATCACACCCGCCAGAGTGCCATCGGTCTTCCCTTCATCGAGAAGAAAACCTACGGCGGAAATGAAGTATCCGTCACCCAGTATACGATGAGCGAGATCATTGCCTCCGTGTACGACCGCATGGAAGTTTCCGGAAAATCAGAGGGGATTCTGTTCATCGATGAAATCAACTGCGTATCCGAGACACTTGCCCCGACGATGCTGCAGTTTCTCCAGTGCAAGACCTTCGGGAACCAGAAGGTGCCGAAGGGCTGGATCATCGTCGCCGCCGGGAATCCGCCGGAATACAACAAGTCTGTCCGCGATTTCGATGTTGTGACGCTGGACCGTGTGAAGGTGATCGATGTGGAAGCCGATTACCCGGTCTGGAGGAAGTACGCGGACCACGTCGGCATTCACGGAGCGGTCATCTCCTACCTGAATATTCACAGAGACAACTTCTACCGCTGTGAGACAACCGTGGACGGCATGCGTTTCGTCACGGCGCGCGGGTGGGAAGATCTTTCCGAGATGCTTTATGCCTACGAACGGATGGGAAAAACGATGGATGAGGACGTTGTCGGGCAGTATCTCCAGTACCCGTCGATCGCAAAGGATTTTGCAAATTATCTGGAGCTTTACCGAAAGTATCAGAAGGAGTATGGACTGGAGCGGACG
>USJM01000084.1 GCA_900555005.1 uncultured Lachnospiraceae bacterium
GGACAGCAAAGAAGGCTTGAGATCGCCAGAGCGATGGCGACAGAACCGAAGCTTTTGCTGCTCGACGAGCCCGCTGCGGCATGAACCCGAACGAGACACAGGAACTGATGGAGACGGTCCGGAAGGTCCGTGACGACTTCGGTATCGCCATTCTTCTGATTGAGCATGATATGAAGTTTGTCATGGGAATCTGCGAGGAGATCACGGTACTGGAGTATGGCAAGACGATTGCCCACGGCGATCCGCAGACGGTATCCAATGATCCGGAAGTGATCGCGGCTTATCTGGGAGGAGATGACGAAGACTGATGGGTGAACGCTGAAGGTAGAAGATATCAACGTATACTACGGGTCCATCCACGCCATCAAGGATGTCTCCTTCCATGTGGATGAGGGCGAGATCGTCACGATGATCGGAGCAAATGGAGCCGGCAAGACGACGACGATGCATACGATCTCCGGGCTTCTGCGGTCGGAGACCGGGAAGATTGTCTACGATGGAAAAACCATATCGAAGATGGAGCCGCATAAGATCGTGTCCCTGGGACTTGCACAGTGTCCGGAGGGGCGGCGTGTCTTCTCCGGGCTGAGCGTGTCTGAGAACCTGGAGATGGGGGCGTATACAAGAAAAGATGGAAAGGATGCCATCGCAAAGGACTTTGACATGGTCTACGGCTTGTTCCCAAGGCTGAAAGAGCGGAAGCATCAGCCAGCGGGGACTCTGTCAGGCGGTGAGCAGCAGATGCTGGCAATCGCCCGCGCCCTGATGGGAAAGCCGAAGATGCTGCTGCTCGATGAGCCTTCCATGGGACTGTCACCGCTTCTGGTAAAGGAGATCTTCCGGATTATTGAGACGATCAACAAGGATCAGGGCGTTACGGTTCTTCTGGTGGAGCAGAACGCCAAGATGGCATTGAACATAGCCGACAGAGGGTATGTTCTTGAAACCGGAAACATCACGATGGAAGGAAAGGCTTCTGACCTCGCGAACGACCCGGCCGTGAAGAGTGCTTATCTGGGCGGCGCAAAATAAACAGTCCATACAGTTTTTTATATACAAGCGCCAGCGGCATGCCTGGCGGGGGGGTGGGCGTGGGGCTTTTGTGTCAATACCTGTCTGTGTCAGGTGCTTTTGTTGCGGAGGTACGCGGCTGGTATTATACTGTTTCACAGGCATGAAGAATATAGAATGAACGGAGCAACTCGGATCATGACGAAGAGCCAGAAAAAACTGATGGTACTGGGAGCCAGTTATTCCCAGATTCCGTTGATGAAGGCTGCCAGAAGGCTAGGCCTGCATGTGACGGCGGTATCGATCAAGGGACCTTACCGGGGATTTGATTATGCGGACGACATTGTATACGCCGATATCACGAGTCCGGAGGAAGTGCTGAGAGCAGCGGAGGAAACACAGGTCGACGGTGTGACAACCTGCTGCATGGATCTCGGCGTTGAGGCGATGGGAGTTGTGAATGAGCGCCTGCATCTTTCGGGCCCGGGAATATTTGCCGCGAAGGCGGCCAGAAACAAGGCGGTCGAGAAGCAGGCATACCGGGAGCATGGTGTTCCGACGGCATCTTTTTGCTTTGTACATTCTCAGGAAGAATTGAAAAAGGCACTCACGGTCATGCAGTATCCGGTTATCCTGAAGGCAGCAGACCAGATGGGGAGCCGCGGAATCCGGAGGGCGGGCAACGAAGCAGAAGCAACTTTAGCATATGAATATGCGATGGCGGCGACAGAGGAGAATTTCTGCATTCTGGAGGAGTTCCTGGAGGGAACGATGTTCGGCGTGGAGGCCATGATGTCGAACGGAAAGCTGGCTTATGTTCTGCCGCTTGGCAATGATCTTCTGGATGGCAATCCGCCGTTCCCGATCGGGCACTATGTCCCCTGGGCACAGGGGGAAGCGATCCGAGGAAAGATCGAGGATCTCGTGAGAGTGGTTGCGGAGGCGCTTCATTTCGATAACTGTGCGATGGACCTGGACTGCATGTACAAGGATGGGAAAGTCTATGTGATTGAAGCCACAGCACGGGCCGGCGCCACCTGCATCACGGACACAGTCGGCATCTATTACGGGATTGATTATTATGAGGCGATCGTGAAGGCTGCGATGGGAATTGATGTCTCGGAGATGTTCCAGGCTCCTGCAAGGCAGCTCACCCCTAATGTGAGCAGGCTGCTGTTTGCCGACAGGGAGGGGATTGTGAGCCGTATCGATGCGCCGGCACACGGCAAGCTGCCGGATGGTGTCGTGGATCTTTCCTTTAACATCTCAGAGGGAAGCCATGTGCAGAAGGTCACAAACGGAAGGGACAGGATCGGCCAGCTGATTGTGAGAGGGGAAAGTGTCGAAGCCTGCAGAAAGCTGGAAAGAGAAGTGCTGGGCCAGATTCATCTTGAGTATAGGGAGTAAGGATAATTATGAAGCTATCGATCGTTGTCCCATGCTATAACTCCGAGCATACAATTGGAAAGCTTGTGGATCTGTGTATGCAGGAGTTCAACAATAAAGACGGCTGGGAGCTTGAGATGGTTCTCGTCAATGATTTTTCGAGGGACGGGACGTTCAATGCCATACAGGGGATCTGTGAGAAGTACCCGAATGTCAAGGGTATCAACCTTGCAAAGAACTTCGGCCAGCATGGCGCACTGATGTGTGCGTTCCAGTATGTGACAGGGGATGTGGTCTGTGGGATTGATGATGACCTGCAGAGCCATCCGGCACAGATCCATCAGCTGCTCGACAAGCTCCTGGAAGGGGATGGCTATGATGTCGTCTTCGGGAAGTACAGGAAAAGGCAGTTTGGATGGTTCAAGAATCTGACCGGAAAGATCAGCCAGTGGCTGCTGTTCCGCCTGACAGACCGCCCCAAGGGGGTCGAGATGAGCGCTTTCTGGGCAGCCAGAAGATATGTCATCGATGAAGTGAGAAAGTACCGGGGAACGGACGCCTTCATCCAGCTTCTGTTTGCCAGGACAACCAGACGAATGGCGGATGTGGAGGTCGACCACTACGCGCGGGAGGTCGGAAGCTCCAACTACACCTTCCGAAAAGAAATGAAGCTGTTCATGACGTTCATGAGCTTTTCTGTCATTCCGCTTCACCTGGCGACCTGGCTCGGCGCTCTGTTTTCGATGACAGGTTTTATCTGGGCGATTGTTATTCTGGTTCAGAAGCTGATGAACCAGGATCTTCAGATCGGATGGCCATCTCTGATGGTCGTGATCCTATTACGGGCGGCTTCCTGTTCCTGATGCTCGGGATTATCGGAAGCTATATCGGAAAGATCATTATGACAGAAAATCATTCGCCGCTCTATGTCGTCAGGGATGAGCTGAACACAGGCGGCGCAGAAAAGAAGGAATGTCAGACCTTGCAGACAGACGGCCAGAAAGGGCGGACTTCAGACTGAAAAAGCAAGGTGAAGAAGCTCACTGGACATCGGGCTTCGGGAGATAGGGAAGGAGTGCTTCCCTGTCTTCGGCCTTGAACAGGAAATAGCCAAACCGGGAGGCACTGTCTGTCACAGCCTCTGATGTCACAGGATGAATCTCATATGCCACGACATACTCCGGGTGCTCTTTTCTAAGCTGTTCGAATACCTCTACATCCTTCTGGGTGAAGATGAAGCGGACCGCGGCGGCTTCCTTCTTTCTGGAAGACACAAGCTTCGGTTCTTCTCCGAGCGCAATCCGGATCACCTGTTCTATAAAGTCGATCCCTGTCGAGATATTGACAAGCGAACTTCCGATGAAATCTCCGCCCATCCTTCCGCCGATCTCAATCAGCCGGATCACACCGTCCGCATTGATTTTCAGTTCACTGTGGGAGGCGCCATTCTGAATCTTCAGAGAATTCAGTGCGGCGTGACAATTTGAAGCACCCGTTTTTCTGTCTCCGGATCCACAAAAGCCGGTTCCAGATGTCCGGTTTCGATGAAGTGCGGCGCGCCTGTCGTGTACTTCTGGGTCATCGCAAGAAAGTGATGGTTTCCGCGGAAGGACAGAAATTCAACGCTGTACTCCTGTCCTGTCACAAACTCCTCGACCAACGCCTTTTTTTCAAAACTCTCCGCTTTTGCCTCTTCGATTGCGCTTTCCAGCCCCTGCGCTGAAAAGAGCTCCGTGATTCCACGGCTTCCGGAACGGTCGGTTGGCTTGACGATGACTGGATAGCAGAGCTTTATGCCCTCCAGGTCGGATATGGAAGAGACGAGGATACTTCTGGGAGAAGGATCCCCATTCGTTTCGAAGGCTTTCCGCATCAGATGTTTGTTTGTGGAAAGCTCCGTTGATTCCATGGAGTTACCCGGCAGCCCCATTTTTTCAGCAACATAGTTTACTGTAACGACCGCAAGGTCAGATGCAATCGTACAGATGCCGTCGATCCCGATCTCTCTGCATTTTTCCAGAATCTTGTCTTTTTCGACAATCGAAAGCGGATAAAAGAAATCAGCTGTCCGTTCGCCGATGTCACCGGTCTTCCATGCAAATACATGGGTCTGGCAGCCAAGCGCCCTGGCTTTTTCAATCAAGGGCTCCTGAAGATAGGAAGCTCCGATAATTGCAAGTTTTTTCATATTCGCTGATACCTCCACGGATGGCTGATTTTTCGGTTATCGGCACTGAGCGATAAACCATCGGATGATCTTTTTTCCGGCACCTTTTTTGCTGCCGTGCTCCGGATGATACTGAAAAGCATAGATCGGAAGGGTTTCGTGCTGGATGGCTTCAATACATCTTTTTTTGTCAGTTGAGAACTGTGTGGCGATCAAACCATTGCCAAGCCGCTTGATCGCCTGATGATGCGCATGGAGCAGTGTAGCAGTGGGACCGAGCGTATGGTACAGCGCGCTGGCAGGGGTCACCGAGACCTTCATCTGTTTCATTCGATGACTCCTTCCGATATTTTGGTACAGGGTCCCTCCGAAGTAGACATTGAGAAGCTGAAGTCCCCGGCAGACACCCAGAATGGGTTTTCGTGCACGGACAAACTGGCTGATAGCGTAAAGCTGAAGACTGTCCCGAGCAGAAGAGACATTTCTCGATCCTCTGTTTTTTTCATGGTATAGGGCAGGGTTGACATCGCCGCCGCCAGGAAGCGCAAGCCCGTCGTAGGAGGCTGCGCGAATCTTCTTTTTTGTGGTGACGAGTACAGGGGTTCCGCCGTTTTTCCTGATGGACGACATGAGGGAGGCAGCATCGCTGCTACGCCGTGTATCGACAACACAGATTCGGGGAACACTCATCGCATTTGCATGCAATGGGAAGGATAATAGAAACAGAAAGCAGAACAGCACCATCAGGTGCCAGGCTCTTTTCATGGTGTGGGATAACATAGCTGAACTCCGTTTCTATGAATTTCAAACATCAAAGATTCTACTACTGTTTTCCGGATATTTCCACGGTTGAAAATGACGGAAGTCATGTACTGGAATATTGGTTAAACAAGTCCCCTTCAAGTCCGACTCATCTTGTGTTATGATGGCTTCAGAACTTTAATTCCTGAGAGGAGGAAAATGAACATGAGCAGAGAACTGTGCGCAGCTGCTTCAGCTTCTGAGGCGGTCATCATGAGGGATGCCTCATCAGCATATCTGGCCGGTGGCACAGAGCTTCTGCGCTCCGGAACAGAGCGAAGCGCAGACCGGCTGATCATGCTGAAAAACATCCCGGAGCTGAAGGGAGTCTCTGGAGAGACACCAGAGGCTGTCCGCATCGGGAGCATGACAACATTCCAGGAGGCTTTGGGATCGGACCTGGTGCCGGCGTATCTGAAGGAAGCTCTGAGGTATATGGCGTCCAGAACAAAGCGGGACATGGCAACCATCGGCGGCAATGTGGCGCTCATGCGGGATGACTCTTATCTGGCGGCAACGCTGATCGCCGCGCATGCGAAGCTGGAGCTCTTGCGCAGGGCAAAGCCGGGTTCCGATGAATCTGCACAGGATCGGTCCGGATGTCCTGACAAGAACAGACAGGATCTGGAGGAGGCTTCACAGGTCAGAGGTGACCAGCCTGTACGGGAGGCTGTCTGCATCCGGCGCTATCTGCAGCACCGGGAGGAATACCAGAAAGACCTGATCACGGCGATTATCGTCAGAACAGATATCTGCGTTGTCTCGAAGCGGTATGCAAACACAGCAGAGAGCCACTCTTATCTGACGGCATCGATGGGATATGTGGACGGTCGTTTCAGAGTGGGCGTCTCTGTAAAGAATGCCGGGGTATTCTTCCCGAAGGAATTCTCTGACAGCCTTGGAGAGGATGAGAATGCAGAGACATTTGCGCGCTTTGCAAAAAGCTGGACGGGGCTGGACATTCCGGATGATCTGTACGGGAGCACGGCTTACAAGCGGTATCTGCTTGGGGTAACCCTTGAGAACCTGTACCGATCTCTGAAAGAGAGAATTTCATCCGGGCAAAGGACGGATGGTAGAAAGGGGGAGACGGAAACATGAAGATATCCTGTGTGATCAACCATGTACCGAGAACCTTTGATGTAGATCCGATGATGAGCCTGCGGGAGCTGCTGGTTTCTGCAGGGCATGTCTGCGTCCGCGACTCGGACGACTCCGAGGGGTTCTGCGGGAGTGATACGGTTCTGGTTGACGGGACACCTGTCTATTCGAATCTGTATCTTGCAGGGGAGGCTGATGGCTGCGACATTCTGACACCGGACGGGCTGGGTGACGCCGGTCATCTGTCGGATGTACAGCAGGCGATGATTGATGCAGGGGTTGTGCAGAGTGCCTACAATGCGCCGGCGGCAGCCCTGCTCCTGACATGGCTGCTGGAAAACAACCCGGATCCGACAAAGGAAGAGATCAAGGATGCACTTTCCGGGATCTTTATCCGGGATGCGTCTTACGAGCATTACTTCCTTGCAGTTCAGCTGGTACGGGAGAGAAGGAAGTTTGGCCACTATAAGACCAAGACAGCGCCGGTATTCCGCGAGCAGCTCAGAGAGATCGGGACGCCGGACGGCAAGGTGGACGGTCCTGCGCTTGTCAGCGGTCAGCGGGCGTTCGTCGAGGACTATGTTTCGAATGATGCCTGTGTTCTGGTTGTCCTGCGGTCTCCTTATGCCAGTGCCTATATCAAATCGATTGACACAGCCGAGGCGGAAAAGGTCCCGGGCGTTGTGAAGATTATCACGGCGGCCAATTGTCCGGACATCTACTATATCAGGCAGGGCAGGGCAACCCGGAGCCGTCTCCTCATGACAGGAGACTGTTTAACTGGAAGGTCCGCCATGTCGGCGACCGGGTCGCTGGGATTGTTGCGGAGACGAAGGAAGCCGCTGAGCAGGTAAAGAAGCTGACTCATGTTGAGTATGAAGTGCTGAGGCCGGTGCTGACCGTTGAGGAAGCCATGGCGGAAGGCGCGCCGGCCGTACACAATGGTCCGGTGGAATATCGTGCCGGCGCACCGGCGGATCTGGAGGCTTACAACGAGCAGGCATCCAAGGATCCACGGGAAGGCAAGGTGGTCTATCAGTTCCCGCTCGGTGCAGATATTCATCACAACATCGCAGCGTCCAACAAGGGCGGCATCGGGGATGTGGAGAAAG
>USJM01000085.1 GCA_900555005.1 uncultured Lachnospiraceae bacterium
TGCGCCGAAGGGATTCGGATGCGAGAACATGAGTGCGCTTCGCATGTTCAAGCCATCTGCTGGCCTTCAGGGCATCAAGGATTTCATTCTGGAGACGGTTGAGAAGGCAGGCCCGAATCCGTGCCCGCCGATCGTTGTCGGTGTCGGTATCGGCGGCAACTTCGACCATGTTGCCCTGGCTGCCAAGAAGGCGCTTCTTCGTCCGATCGACTCTCACAACCCGGATCCGTATTATGCGGCCCTCGAGGATGAGATGCTTGAGAAGATCAATGAACTGGGCATCGGCCCTCAGGGCTTTGGCGGGAAGACAACCGCTGTCGGTGTCAACATCGAGACCCTTCCGACACACATTGCCGGCATGCCCTGTGCAGTCAATATCAGCTGCCACGTGACAAGACATGAAACGGAGGTGATCTGAGATGGCTGAGGAACTTCGCAGAGTACAGCTTCCGCTGACCCCTGAGCTTGCCAGGACGCTTCACATGGGGGACAACGTTCTTCTGACCGGGACCATCTATACAGCCCGCGACGCTGCCCATGAGCGCATGACAGAAAACCTTGCAAAGGGAATTCCGCTTCCGTTCGATCCGATGAATGCAACGATCTACTATGTCGGGCCGACACCGGCCGAGCCGGGAAAGGTGATCGGTTCCGCCGGACCGACAACTGCCGGCCGTATGGACAAATGGGCCCCTGAGATGATTTCTCTTGGCGCTCGCGGCATGATCGGAAAGGGCGCCCGTCAGCCGTCTGTCGTCGAAGCGATGAAGAAGTACAGCGGTGTGTACTTCGGAGCCATCGGCGGGGCAGGTGCACTGCTTGCCAAGCACATCAAGAAGTGCAGACTGATTGCGTACGAGATCTGGGTCCTGAGGCAATCAGGGAGCTTTATGTTGAGGATTTTCCGGTGACGGTGATCATCGACAGCGAAGGCAATGACCTCTATAAGAGCGGCAGGGCGGCGTACCTGAAGCTTCATGAGGAAAATCAGAAAGCATAAACAGCCTTACAGAAGGGCGTCTGTGTCTCCAGCCGGACATGCAGGCGCCCTTCTTGACATCCTGCAGCTCTCTGATGCACGGTTGAGACGGCTTTGCGGGTATGGTATAATGACACCTGTTTCAGCAGATTTGATTGAATATTGAAAGGTTTATCTTCTATGACAGGCAAGCAAAGGGCATATCTGAAGAGTCTGGCTTCTACCTCAGACACCATTCTTCAGGTTGGAAAAGAGGGGCTCACACCGGAGTGCACTGCGTCCATCGCAGAGGCGCTTGCCGCGAGAGAGCTGGTCAAAATCGGTATTCTCCAGAACTATGACGGAGATCTGGAGGAACTTGCGAGGACAGCCGCGGAACGCACCCGCTCTCAGCTGATCCAGGTGATCGGAAGAAAGTTTGTCCTATACAAGGAAGGCCGTGATGAAAAGAAGAGGATCATCCTTCCCCCGGCCGGAAAGAAGAGCTGATGCCTTCCATGCGAAAGAAAGTCGGTATCATGGGCGGGACATTTGACCCGATCCACATCGGGCACCTGATTCTTGGAGAGAGCGCCTACGAACAGTTTCAGCTCGACACGGTTCTCTTTATGCCGTCGGGAAATCCTCCGCACAAAAGGAACCGCGATGGGGCCTCAAACAGTCAGCGGATCGAGATGGTCCGGCTCGCCATCCAGGGAAACGATCATTTTCAGCTTTCCCTCGAGGAGATGCATGAGGAAGGGTACACCTACACGAAGGAGACCCTGACCCGCCTGACAGGCGCGCATCCGGATACAGACTACTTTTTCATCATGGGAGCTGATTCCCTGTTTGAATTTGATACATGGAGATGCCCGGATGAGATTGCCCGTCTCTGCACACTGATTGTGGCCGTGCGGGATGGACATTCCTCCAGCGAGCTCGATTCCCGCATTGACGAGCTGAGGGCCAGATACCGGGCGAACATCCGGAAACTTACCAGCCCGAACCTTGACATTTCCTCCCATATGATCCGGAGATGGATTTCCGAGGGAAACAGCATCCGGTATTATGTCCCTGATCAGGTGCGGACGTACATCATGGAAAACGGAGTCTACAGATGCAGTACGATTTCATAAAGACAGAACACAGACTCAGGAAGGAACTGGATGAGGACCGCTATCAGCATACGCTGGGGGTGATGTTCACAGCGTCCGCTCTTGCCATGTGCCACGGCGCAGACATCCAGAAGGCAGAGTGTGCGGGACTGCTGCATGACTGCGCAAAGTGCATTCCGAATGATCGGAAACTGAAGCTGTGCCAGGAGTATGGGATTGAAGTATCGAAGACAGAGATGAAGGCACAGTATCTGCTGCATTCCAAGCTTGGCGCATATCTTGCGAAAGAGCAGTATGGTGTCACGGACGAAGATGTCCTGAATGCGATCCGATGGCATACGACCGGCCGCCCGAATATGTCCGTTCTGGAGAAGATCATTTTCATTGCAGACTATATCGAACCTGCCCGGTGTAAGGCCGCAAACCTCCCGGCGATCAGAGCACTGGCATTCCGGGATTTAAACCAGACCGTGCTTCGGATCCTGGAAGACACCCTTCATTATCTGGATAAGGGTCACGGGGAGATCGATGAGATGAGCCGGAGCGCTTTCCGGTACTATTACAACCTGTTCAATGAGCCGGATGACAAGGGAGATTCCCTGACCGTCTGATCCCGGCATATTGCTGAAAAGCTTTTAACCCGTCCATGGAGGAAAGAGAATGGCAGATGAAACATCGAGAGAAATGACGATCCTGGCCTACCACGCGCTGGAGGACAAGAAGGCTGCCGACATCAGCGTGATCGATATCGGACACGTGAGTGTCATCGCAGACTATTTTCTGATCGCTTCAGGTGAAAACCGCAACCAGGTTCAGGCGATGGCCGATCATGTCTCAGAGACGCTCGGTAAAGCCGGTTTTGTCCCGAAGGACACGGAAGGGTACCAGAATGCGAACTGGGTGCTCCTTGATTTCGGCGACCTGATCGTCCACATCTTTGACCGGGAGAACCGGCTGTTCTATGATCTGGAACGGATCTGGCGCGACGGCCGGAAGGTTGCAATCGAAGAGCTGGCAGAGCCCAGGGAAGAGGAAGAATAAGTTCATGTTCCGGGAAAGACTGGCTGCGGTCAAAATTATTTTTATGAAAACCCGAATTCCGAACATTTTTTATTGACTTTTTAGTCAGATGATGTATAGTAAAGCTTAACCATTGAAACAATCAGGCAGAAAACAGGTTCCTGTAATCGTGCAGCCGATTGTAAAAGATACACGATAGCAGCAAGGCACAAAGGCGTGCAGAGGAAAGGAAATCTTTCTTCTGTGCGCCTTTTTATATTTTCAGGAGCAGGATATGACAAACGCAGGTGAGACGAGGGAGAAGGAAACCCTCCTTGAGGTGAAGGATCTGAAGCTTTCCTTTCGGATTCAGAAAAAACTAGTACCGACCATCCGGGATGTCAGCTACTCGCTCCGACGCGGCGAGGTTCTCGGAATCGTTGGTGAATCAGGAAGCGGAAAGTCCATTTCATCGAATGCCATTATCAGGCTTCTCCCGGAAAATGCCGTCATCGAGGGTGGTCAGATTCTTTTCGACGGACAGGATCTGCTGAAGCTTCCTCTCCGTGAGCTCCGGAAAGTCCGCGGGAGGCGGATCTCCGAGATCTTTCAGGATCCGATGACATCGCTGGACCCGCTTTTTACAATCGGCTACCAGTTGAATGAGGTTCTGAAAAAGCATACGAGTCTGTCGAGAGAAGAGCGGGAGAAGCGCAGCATTGAACTTCTGCGGATGGTCGGGATCAACCAGCCGGAGCGCAGAATTGACCAGTACCCGCATGAGTTTTCCGGCGGGATGCGTCAGAGAGCGATGATTGCGACAGCACTTGCCTGCGACCCGGAGCTTCTGATTGCAGACGAGCCGACAACCGCCCTGGATGTCACCATTCAGGCTCAGATTATTGATCTTCTGAAAGAATTAAAAGAAAAATTCCACACATCGATCATCTTTATCACGCATGACCTGGGTGTGATGGCGGATATCTGTGACCGTGTTCTGGTTATGTACGCCGGTGAAATCGTCGAGTCCGGCAACAAAAGGCAGATCTTCTACGATCACCGGCATCCGTATACAGAAGGGCTTCTTCGTTCCATCCCGGATGTCGATGGAGACGAAAAAAAGCCGCTTGTTCCGATTGAGGGAAATCCGCCGGAGATGTCCCTGCTGGGCAACGAATGCGCCTTTGCCCGCCGCTGTCCGTACGCCATGAATATCTGCGCACGGAAAAGACCGCCGGAGGCATCTCTCGGAGACGGGCACACTGTCCGGTGCTGGAAGGTCTTCCACGAGGAACAGGCGAAGGAGGATATGCGGGATGCAGACACATGAAGATACGCTTCTGGAAGTGAAGCATCTGAAGAAATATTTTGATGTAAAACAGAGCTTCTTCCATCATGACAAGGTCCGCGCAGTCGACGATGTCTCCTTCTCGATCCGAAAGGGAGAGACGCTCGGTCTGGTGGGGGAGTCCGGCTGCGGAAAATCCACGCTGGGCAGGTGTGTGCTTCGGCTGCTGGAACCGACCGGAGGCGATATTCTCTTCAAGGGCCAGCGTCTCAACGATGTGGATATGCACCCTTACCGCCAGAAGATGCAGATCGTCTTTCAGGATCCATATCTTCGCTCGATCCCAGAAAGACCGTATCAGATCTGATCGGAGAAGGGCTTGACCTTCACAAGCTTTATTCAAACCACGAGGAGCGCCAGGCGAAGATCCTTTCCCTGATGAAGATGGTCGGGCTTTCCGAAAACTTCTATAACCGGTATCCTCATGAATTTTCCGGCGGGCAGCGCCAGCGGATCGGCATCGCAAGAGCGCTCTCCGTTCACCCGGAATTCATTGTCTGCGACGAACCTGTGTCGGCGCTGGATGTCTCCATTCAGGCCCAGGTCATCAATATGCTGGAGCAGCTTCAGCAGGAGGAGGGCATCACATACCTGTTCATTGCCCATGACCTCTCCGTTGTCCGCCATATCAGCAACCGCATCGCTGTCCTATACCTTGGAAGGCTTGTGGAGCTGGCGGACAGCAACGAGCTTTACAGGCATCCCCAGCATCCCTACACAAAGATGCTGCTTTCCGCGATTCCGATTCCGGACCCTGACAAGAGCGAAAGCCGGAAGAGGGTGGTACTGGAAGGCGAGATCCCGTCGCCGCTGAATCCACCATCCGGCTGTCCGTTCCGTACACGCTGTCCGCATCAGACAAAACGGTGTGCAGAGGCATTTCCGGCGCTGAAAGAAGTTGCGCCTGGTCACTTTGCCGCCTGTGTCCAGCTGTAGAGGCGGGGCTGTGCCCGGAGTGAGCCGGCATGCCGGTCAACGTTGAGAGGAAGGTTGGAATCCCATATGTCTATGCTTGAGAAGATTTTGAAACGGGTGCTTCTTGCAGTCGTCAGTCTGTTTGCAATCATTACCATCACGTTCTTCCTGATGAACATCATCCCGGGCGATCCCTTCATGTCGGAGAAGGCGACCGAGGAAACGAGGGCGATCCTGATTGCCAAGTACGGTCTGGACAAGCCTCTGATCGTCCAGTACGGCCGGTATCTCCAGAATCTGTTTCACGGTGATATGGGGACCAGCTACGTGCTTCAGAAAGGACGCGCGATCAGCACGATCGTGACAGAATCCTTCGCTGTATCGATGCGGCTCGGTCTGAAGGCTCTGATTGCTGCAATCCTGATCGGCGTTCCGCTCGGCTGTATCGCCGGACTCTTCAAAGGAAAAGCCGCTGACGGTGCCATCCGCGTGATCTCAGCCATCGGCATCTCAATTCCGGGTTATGTGCTGGCCGCCATCCTGATGCTTGTTCTTGCGGTCAATCTGAAGGCGCTTCCTGTATCCTATGGAAAGCCGGGCGGAGAGGTGATGCCGATCATCGTGCTGGCCGTTTATCCGACCTGCTATCTGATGCGTCTGACAAGAGCTTCCATTCTGGAGGTCCTCGGGCAGGACTATCTGAAGACTGAGCGTGCAAGGGGCATGGGAGAAGGACGGGTGATCTTCATCCACGCGCTGAAGAATTCCCTGATCCCGATCATCACCTACCTCGGCCCTCTGACCGCCTCCATCCTGACCGGAGGCTTCGTAGCGGAGTCTGTGTTCAATGTCCCGGGGCTCGGCCGATACTTTGTGAATGCCATCAGTGCACGCGACTACACCCTGATCATGGGCGTCACAGTCTTCTATGCAGCTCTGATTATCACGATGAACCTGATCTGCGACATTCTGTACCAGGTTGTGGATCCTCGTATCCAGATGGCATAAGGAGGCACCTGATCATGAAAAATATCCTGTCCCTCCAGCTTCCGGTGGAGAAAGGCGACTATGACAAGCTGCCGGCAGATTTTTACAAAACACAGACATCCCGGACGGACGAAGTCGGATTCTGGAGATCCAGCTGGCGGAGACTTCGCGAGAATAAAATTGCGATGGTTTCCCTTGTGATCATTCTTGCAATCATCGTCTTTGCCGTCCTTGGTCCGATTCTTTCGCCTTATTCCTATGACCAGCAGGTGCATGGAGATGAAAACCTCTGGCCCTGCCTCAGGCACCCGTTCGGCACAGACCGGCTGGGCAGAGATCTGATGGTCCGCTGTATGCCGGAACCCGGATTTCCCTTCTGGTCGGCGTCGTTTCCGCCATCATCGTCATGATCATCGGATCCATATACGGTGCGATTTCCGGTCTTCTCGGCGGAAAAGCAGACACCATCATGATGCGGATCGTCGATATCATCTACTCCGTTCCGGAGATCCTGCTGATCGTCGTTATCAAGCTGGTCATCGATCAGCCTCTGACGAATCTGGTGGACAATGTACCGTTTTTCCATCCTCTTCAGAAGCTGGGATCCGGACTGATTGCAATCTTTATCGTTTACGGCTGCCTGTACTGGGTCGGAATGGCCCGTATTGTGCGCGGCCAGGTTCTTCAGCTGAAGGAAATGGAATACGTGACAGCTTCTGATGCGCTCGGTGCGCCGAACGGCTGGCTCATCCGTCAGCATCTGCTTCCGAACTGCATGGGACAGATCATCGCAACGATGATGATGCAGATCCCTTCCGCGATCTTCACAGAAGCTTTCCTTTCCTTCCTTGGCATCGGCGTCTCCGCACCGATGGCATCTCTGGGCTCTCTGACCTCCGAAGCACTCTCCGGAATCAACAGGGCTCCTTACCGCATGCTTTTTCCGGCTGTCCTCATCAGCCTGATCATACTGGCATTCAACCTCTTCGGCGACGGTCTGCGTGACGCCCTTGATCCGAAGATGAAGAAACGCTGAGCGGCTGAGTCCACAGACTTTTGGAAAAAGAATCTGTAACTGGCAGACTGAATCTGTCAAACGAGAGAGGAGAAGGGAATATGATGAGAAAAGGCTTA
>USJM01000086.1 GCA_900555005.1 uncultured Lachnospiraceae bacterium
GACAGGCCGCTCTTTCTCGGATCTGGGCTGAGCCGACCACTCCTTTCGCGGAACCGGACAGGCCGCTCCGCATCTGGGATTACGCCTGGGCGGCCTTCAGCACCTTCTCCACCTCATCCCGGATTTCCTCGTAGGTCTGTCCCGGGTGTGACTCGTAAACTTTCTGTTCATCCACATACATCGTCGGCGTGTAGTAGTAATCATACTGGTCGGCAATATCAGGCTGCTGATCCTCCAGGATCCAGTCAACCGGGACCTCGCGGTATGCGGTATTGTTTTCGCACAGCTCATTGTAGGCGAGGCGTGCCTTTTTGCAGTACGGACACCCGGATAAAATAAACGCTTTGACCTGTTTCATAGACAACTCCTTTCTTCTGCCTCTTGCTCTGATTCTCCTGCGGCAGCCAGTTTACGGCACTTCTATATATCGAAGAATACCACAGGCGGAGCCGGATACTCAAGGATATGATCACAGTCCCTGGCTCCCTGCCTCCCTGTCTCTCTGTCCCTCCCTGGCTCTCCGTCCTTTACACCTGATCAATGTTGTGCTGTTCCTATCCCCCCGTTTTGTGTATAATGAAGCAAAAAGATGATCCGCTGGCAAACCGCAGAAAGCAGTTGTCCATCGGATGCATGGACAAAGGATACTGAGAGATGAATAAACAGAAAACCGCTGTGGTTGTAGATTCCGGCTGCGACGTGTCCCCGGAATTCCGCAAAAAATATGACATCCGGCTTCTTCCCTTCAAGGTTCGCTATCCTGAAAAGGAATACCTGGATGCTGTCGATATCGACCCGATGATGGTTTACAGAAGATTCCCTGGAGAGATTCCGACTACTTCCACGCCGTCCCCCGGAGATGTCGTAGAGCTGATGAAAGGGCTGAAAGAAGAAGGCTTCGAGAATGTCTTCGTCTTCTGTATATCCGATAAGCTGTCCGGCACCTACAATACGGTTCGTATGGTGGCCGAATCCTACCAGCTCGGTCTGAATGTCCGGCCTGTGGATACGCTCAACATCTCTGTCGCATGTGCGCTGGTCGCCATTTGGGCTGCGGACCAGCTTTCGCAGGGCAGCAGCTTTGAGGAAGTAGACAGCCGGCTTGACGAAGTCATCCGACGCTCCACCGTCATGTTCTACATGGATTCGCTTGAATATCTCAAGCATGGCGGCCGAATCGGCAGAGTCGAGTACATGGCCGCTCAGCTTCTTCACATCCGTCCGATCATTGCCTGCAATGAGGAAGGCACGTACATCACCGTCGCCAAGCTCAGGGGCGGACGCCAGGCAAAAAACCGCCTGATGGAAGAAGTGCGGAAGTATGTATCCGGAAAGAAGTGCTGGTTCATCGTCGCGGAAGGAGACGGACATGAGGCTGCCATGGAGGCTGTCAGAACGCTGAAAGAAGAATACCCGGGCAGTGAAGTCCTTTATGAGCTCCAGATTGCCGCGTCGCTTGCGGTCAACACAGGGAGCGGTCTGCTCGGAATCGGCATCCTTCCGCTTGAATAGAACCACCCGCCCGTCACAGGCAGGCTCTGATCATCGACGATCTGGTGATCTATATCTCCTGCACAGCCTGGGCTTCCTGAATCAGGGGCTCCTCGGAAGTGATCGTATCGCTCTCCTTGCCATCTGGGGCGCAAGGGACTGTCTCTTGCTGTTGACTGTCCCTTGATGCGGACAGCACCCTTGCTGTCTCAGGCTGCTCATAAAGAAGGAGCGGTACTCTCAATCGCATCCCTGAGGCACCGGCAGATCTGCCCATAGTGCTCTGCCTCATGGGGATAGGTGCATTGGGAACAGTCTTTGATCTTTCTCCCATCCCTGACAATTTCAGATGGAGTTCCGGGACAGGAGTCAAGAAAGTACAGCGGGCAGTAACAGAACAGACAGTTGAGCTCTTCCAGTCCCTCGTGGCAGGGATAATACTTACAGCTCCGGTTTGCAAAAAAACAGCTCGAATTCTCTCTCATGTCTCTTTCCTCTTCCCATAGATCCTGCAGAGATCTGAAAAGTGCGCCGCAAACGAGGGACAGGATGGCCAGTAGAGATGCGGGAAACCAAGGAACTGATTCCCGTTCTCGTGGACACAATCAAAACGGCGATGAGATACTGGTTTTTCTGCCGTGCAGTCCCTTCCGCAGTCTGTTGCATCATAGTAATGAAATTCATGTCCCCGGATGCCCTCCCCCGATCGAAGGAACCGCGGCGTCTTCTCCCGAAGCTCCAGATATCCGAACCTGACGAGATGTCCCATGTACTTTGCCTGACCCGGGAGATATCCTGCCATGGGAAAGCAGTTCCCCTCCATGTCCTCCATGAATTCCAGAAGATACAGAAAGCCGCCGCACTCTGCGATACAGGGAAGTCCACCCTCGAGCTTTTCCCGGACATCCTCTCTCATCCTTCTGTTCTCCGAGAGTTCTCCGGCATGCAGTTCGGGATAACCTCCCGGCAGATACAGGCCCTGTACATCTTCCGGGAGCATCCAGTCATGCAGCGGCGAGAACGGGACAATCTCCGCCCCCATCGCGCGCAGAAGGTTCAGGTTATCCTGATAGGTGAAACAGAACGCCTCATCCCTGGCCGCTGCCACACGGAACGGGGCGCCGCCTGTCTCTGGAAACGGTGAATCTGTCCCTTCGATCACACCTGCCTGCTGTGCGATCGCAAGGATCTTCCCCAGATCCGCATTTGCCTCCAAAAGGGCTGCTGCGCGGAAAAGAGAATCCTTAAAACCACTCTCCCCGGGAAGCACAAGACCAAGGTGCCGGCTCTCCAGGCGCAGATTCTCCTCCTCCGGGAAGCAACCGACAACCGGAAGGTGGAGATTCGTCTCCACAAGCTGTGCCAGGATCTTCGCGAATGAACCGGGAACCCGGTTCAGGAGAACTCCCCGGATGAGATGCGCATGATCCATGGCAAGGAAGCCCGACAGAAGCGCAAGAAGGGATCTTCCCGTCCCCCTTGCATCGATAACAAGGAGAATCGGACAGCCCAGCGCTCTGGCCAGATCATACGAGGAGCCGGTTTCCTCCACACCTCCCGCGCCGTCAAAGAGTCCCATGACGCCTTCCACGACGGCAAGATCTGTCCGTTGCTCCCCGCAGTGCCAGGTGAAGAGGGAGGCCGCCATCTCACTTCCGGCAAGATATGTATCCAGGTTTACGGATGGTCTGCCTGTAATCTGCTCCTGGTACATGGGATCAATGAAGTCCGGTCCCGCCTTGAAGGCCTGCACGGAAAGTCCCCGATTTTTCAAGGCGGAAAGAAGAGCCGCCGTCACAGTCGTCTTTCCGCTCCCGCTCTTAGGAGCCGCAAGCAGGATGCGCGGTGTATGGCATTTCATCATAAAGAAATTATTTTTCATTTCCGATCCAGTTTACAGATAACCCTTACCTTCTCCAGAAACAACCCGGCTGCTCTGGAGAACTGCTTTACCTTCGCTCTTAAACCTTCAAGATTGTTTTCCCCTTGGATCCGCCGCGCTTTACCTTGTCAAGGGCTTCATTTACCTGATCCAGATTGAATACGCCATCAATAGAAGTTTCCAGCGGATGATCCTCGTCAAACAGGCTGGCTATTTTCTCCAGCTGGCGTCCATCCTCATGTACAAAGATGAAATCATAGGTCTGGTTCTTTGCCGCCGCCATTTTGTCATATTTTCTCCCGGCGAACTGAAAAAGGACTCTCTTAAAGAACGGCATCCTGGTTCTTATTGCAAATCTGCCATTCGGCAGTCCTCTTAATGATACCAGACTGCCGCCTTTTTTCAGCACTTTAAATTCGTCAGGAAGCGCACGGTCGCCAAGCGTATCAAGAACATGGTCAACATCAGATAATACCTCAGCGAAGTTTTCTTTTTTGTAGTCGATGAATTTCTCGGCACCGAGTTTCTTTACACGTTCTTCATTTCCCCCACTTCCATTGGTATAAACGTGCAGTCCGAGACTTTTGGCTACCGGAATCGCCATCGCGCCCAGACTTCCTGTTCCTCCGGAAATGAATACGGATTCTCCCTGTTTTACCTGCATGATCTCGAAAGCCTGCATTGCCGTAAGGGCAGTCAGCGGGACCGTCGCCGCCTCCTCAAAGGACAGATAGTCCGGAATACGGGCCAGAGCAGATTCTTTTACTGCTGCATGTTCCGCAAATGCGCCGATTTTATGAAGCGGCATCCGGCCATAGACCCGGTCCCCGGCTTTGAAGCGTGCAGCTCTCCTTCCGGCCTTTTCAACCACTCCGGAGAATTCATTTCCCATAACAAACGGCACCTTATAGGGAACGATCAATTTCACTTCCCCTCGGATGATCATATTGTCCAGTGGATTAACGGCTGCTGCCATAATACGCACAAGAACTTCATCATCCTCCGGAACAGGTACAGGAAGATCCTGAATTTCCAGATCTGTTCCCTTTTTGTCATAATGTGTCAAAACCGCTGCCTTCATTGAATGTTCTCCTTTTTATTGTTTCTTATATATTCCTGCATGCTGTTTATACAGTCTGCGAGTGTCATGCCCTGTAATCTTTTTTCCACACTTTCTTCCATATCCCGAAACATCCCCCCGAGAACCGGCCGGATATTGCTTCCGACAATGCAGGCATCATTCGGATTCTGATGGAGATCAAACAGGTGGAGGGTGTCTGTCTCCATGACAGCCTTGTAGATATCAAGGAGCGAAATATCATCCGGCTTTCTGACAAGCCGGAAACCGCTGACGCCCCGGCGTCCCTCGATGATTCCGGCCTTACTTAATCTTGTAGTAAGTTTCCGGATGTAGCTTGCATTTGTACCGACGCTTTCCGCAATCTGATCGGAATTCATGGGCGTCTCTGACTCAGAGATCAGGATCAACGTGTGTATGGAAGACGAGAATTTTGTATCCATCATCATGCCTCCAGCGCATATGTCGCGATATACTCCGTGTCTTCCGGGGTCTGAATGCCCGGATCTTCCTGAATGAATTGTCCCTTTATCCCACGTTCATCTGCCGCGATTTCAAAATGGCACAGTGCGATGCCCAGATCCACCTTCTGAATATCTCCGGTAGCTTCTCTGGCATATCCCTTCGTCTTTTTTTCATAAAAATGAACCCGGTCCTTATCCACAACGGCCCTCCAGGGCTGCTTGTTCGTAGCAGAAGGAGCGAGGCGCACCATTTCGAGTGGCAGGTGCCATATACCTGCATCGCTCTCCTTCAATGGATTTTGAAAATTGCCGTGGAAAAACAATTCTTCAAACGGAACGCGGCTGTCCGATTTCATTCCCTTCCGCATCATACTCTCACGGATGGATCGTTTTTCAGCTGCGTATCCTAACGGGGTGACGGCCGGCATCACCTCATCCTCCTTTAAATGAACAGCCTTTTCGAATGCTTTGCGGTCAATCGTTCCTGCCAGCCATACTGTTCCAAGTCCGAGTGAAGTCGCATAAAGGATAAACTTCTCAAAAGCATATCCAAACGAAAGTTCTGCATTCTTCTGTTTCTTATATTTCCCGGCAACATAAGTATCCGCGCCAAGAATCACAGGACTGCTGACCCCCGCTTCCCGCGCATTCAGAATGGAAAAGGTAAGCGGCACTTCAAACAGTCCGGTGTCATGCTCAAGATAATCCCTCACCTGGTTCATTGTCTGTTCCGGAATTGGCTGTTCTTTATATGTCCGTACGCTCTTTCTGTTTCTAATCATCTCAGTGTTCATGTCGTTCCCCTCTTCTATTGATGTATTTGTATCTGTTTCAGATACATTATCACGTGCCGTCCTGCCTGTCAATGTTTATTATCGCAAGAATAGAGTGTCTCTTTTCTTATGCAAAGCAGCAAGAGAATCCAGCGTGATATTATCTGATGTAACGGCATCACTGAATGCTTTGGGTGTTTTCCACTCGTTTACCATGATCCCCTTTCTCACCCTCATACACAGCCATGAACTCCGCAAATGTCAGTGGATACATATGCACTTCATCACCACGCATCTTTAGAAAGAAATTTTGCGTTGCTTCCTTATAATCCATAGATATTGCCTTCAATCGGTTAACTATTCACGCTTGCCGCTTTACATCGAAGCCGCGATGCGCGTCATTTCTTCCGGCGTCTCCGCCATCCCGTGGGAGAACCAGAGAAGCAGGCAGGAATAGATACCCCCGATCCGGTAAGCTGTCCGGTATTCTTCCAGAAGCCCGGCGCCGGAAGTTTTCTCCCTGCCGTCCGCGCCAGTTTTCTCCCGCCCCGGCGCTTCGCGCTGCCCGTTCAAATCGAAATAGTCCTTCAGTGCATCCATAAACAGGCCGGAAAGGCCGGCGCGGTGAAGCAGCAGAATCAGTTCCCTTTTGTCGTACAGCGCCTGAAAAACCGGCATGATAAAAGATGAAAAGTCCTTCTGCAGCATTTCCCTGTTCACTGCCGCCCCCTTGAAGATCTGCGACAGGAAGGCACGCAGGACATCTTCCTTCGAACGGAAGTGCCTGTAAAAGGTAGCGCGGTGCACACCCGCCCGTTCTGCGATTTCACCAACGGATACCGCGCCGAACTCTTTCTCTTTCATGAGCTGCAGGAGAGCCCCGGTCAGACACTCGCGGATCCGGTCCTCGTCCAGATCTTTTCTTCTCATAAAAAACGGCACCTCCTGTTTACTGTTGCAAATATAATTTTTCACCGGAATTATCTTGAAAATAGCGACAAATGTCGCTATGATTGATTATGCTCCCAACAGGCAGAATCTGTCAAAAAGAAACGAGGATAACATATGAAAACATTTCTGATTCTTCTGGTGCTGGTGCTGATCGCCAGTTCCTGCGGCTTCCGCAAATATGTCTGGTTCATTTCCATCGGATACGGTGCAGCGGTGGCGCTTATCGGCGCCGGGCAGCTCACCCTTTTCCGTCACGCGCTTACCGTGGGCACCGCCCTGCAATGCGTACTCTTCATCCTCTACGGCTGCCGGCTTTCCGGCTATCTGGTCTACCGGGACCGCAAGACAGCTTACACCAGACGCATGAAAGGGGAAGTCAAACAAAACGACGGGGTTTCTTTCGGCGCCAAGCTGGCGATCTGGATCTCCGCTTCTATTCTCTATGCACTCCAGACGTCCCCTGTGACATTCCGGCTCATGAACGGAAGCGGCACAGACGCGCTTTGCGTCATCGGGCTTCTCATCTCCGCTGCCGGCCTGACGCTGGAAGCAACCGCTGATCTCCAGAAAAACTGGGCCAAGAAGAAGAATCGGGGCGCTTCGTGGACACCGGACTGTTCCGTCTTGTGCGCTGCCCGAACTACTTTGGTGAGATGATCTTCTGGACCGGTGTCTTCGTCTCCGGAATCACCATCTGCCGCGGCGCGGCGGAATGGATCTGCGCCCTCCTCGGCTACGCCGGCATCATCTACGTCATGTTCGGCGGCGCCCGCCGGCTGGAAATCCGCCAGGACAAGA